>JAJONN010000031.1 GCA_021323455.1 Alphaproteobacteria bacterium
TTGAGCATACTTGCTCCCCTCAACACTGGCGCAGCGGCTCAAGCCCCATCACAAAGCCATATTACATCTCATCAAGTGACACCTTTTACAGGGCTTTCTCTTGGACTGAACAAGGGATTTACGCATGTTTCTGCCAATACCAAGTGGGTCAATTATATACCGGGTCTTATGTATAACCGCCCAGGGCAGTACGCAACAACAGCGACGGGTGGATTTATGGGTGCCCATGCCATTTTGGGGCGTGTTTATCCAAGTCAGTTTTACTTAAGCGGTGAGATCACGGGAGCGGTTCATAATAATCCCAGGGGGACAATACAAGATACGGCAAAATATGGCCTAATTTTCCGCTATTCTATAAAAGATCGTTACACAGCAGCGTTGAGGGCCGGCTTGGTAGCTGATAGGGTGTTGATTTATATGAAGGCGGGAGTTGCATTAACGCGGCGAAAAATAGAATCCTGGTATACGACCTCCCAACCTCTCGCCTCCCTGATCACTTCGCGAAAATATAGGTTTGCTCCGATGGTGGGTATTGGTTTCGATGTTGGTGTAAACGACCGTGTCTCTTGTGGTTTGGAATCCGCCTATGCGCTGGACTCTTCAGATCGATTTACCTACCCAGGAGGAGATTCCTATAAAATCAAAGCTGAAACGTACGATTTCAAGCTTAAGGTTACCTTTAAACTATAAAAAAATCACTTCCCTTAAATAAATATCGCTTGGCTTGCCACCACAGTCGGGATAGGCGCACAGTTCACATAAAAATCAATAGATTACCGTCATTGCGAGACCCCGCAGGGGTCGTGGCAATCTTCTTGATGATTTTCTGAAGATTGCCACGTCGCGCTTCACGCTCCTCGCAATGACGATAATTTATTGATTTTTAAATTGAGGTTAAAACACAAAAAACCCCGCCAGAAACCTCATAAAGAAATTCTCTGGCGGGGTTTTTTAAAAGTTCGACGACCGAACCGTCAGCTCTGTTTACTCAATAGTTGTAACGGCTGCGCGGTTTTGTGCGTAAACTTCCTCGGTATCACCAGCAACCAATGGGTTGTCTTTACCGTAAGAAATTGTCCTCAAACGGTTATGGTCTACACCCATATGAACCAGGGCTTTCTGTGCAGCATGAGCGCGGCGTTCACCCAAACCTCTGTTGTACTCAGCTGTCCCGCGCGCATCACAATGGCCAGCAATAACTGCTTTTGTTGCTGGGTAGGTCTTTAACCAGCCAGCTTGTGCTTCCAAGGTGTTCTTGGATTCTGGCGTAATATTGGACTTGTTGAAAGCAAAGAAAACACGGTCTTTAATGTTGGCTTTGAAATCTTCTGGCGTGCCAGGGCCACCAATTTGCCCAACGTTGACGCTTTGCTCTGGTGCACACTCACAAGCAGCGAGCGTGAGACCTGTTATCAAAAGACTAAGAATTTTACTACGCATCTCTTATCATCCCTATGTTTGTTAATCACATTAATCATTAAACCATATAAAAGTTAACAAATAATAGAAGGAAAAAGAAGGGGCAAATGAGCCCTGAAATACCGATTTTTCCCAAGTGTAGAGAAAATGCCACAGCTCCTTCTTAATTTTGATCCTTTGGGCCAGATAGCAACTGGGACCAGCTCCCATCCGAAGAATCGCGCGGCGTTTTGAGGGAGCGTATGTTTCGTCCTGTTAGATCAACGGCGTAAAGACGGGTATTGCCCCGCTTTCCCCCGCTTTCTTTGGTAAACAAGATAACGCGCCCATTGGGTGCCCACGTGGGCGCTTCAACTAAATATCCATCGGCAATGAGGCGCTCATTGGTTCCATCAACATTCATAACGCCAATATAAAAACGGCCTTCAAGTTGTTTGGTAAAGGCAATGAGGTCCCCGCGGGGCGACCACACAGGCTGCGAGTACTTACCATCTCCAAAGCTGATGCGATGAACATTGCCGCCATTGCTGTCCATGACATAGATTTTCTCTTTGCACTCGTTAGGGTCAGATCGGTCTGAGGTAAAAACAATTTGGGTCCCATCTGGTGAGTAGCTGGGGGAGGTATCAATGCAACGGTGCTCTGTCAGTTGGGTTACGGCCCCAGAAACCATATCCATTTTATAAAGGGCTGTCGTTCCTTCCCGTGCCAAACTGAGAAGCAAGAACCGGCCGTCTGGGGAAAAACGGGGCGCAAAGGTCATGCCCTTAAAATGGCCCACCAGGCGTTTCTTACGGGTATGGACATTGATAACGTAAACGTGCGCTGTTTTATTCACATAAGCCAGGTAAGCAATTTCTTTTGAGTTTGGCGCAAACCGGGGGGTGAGAACCATATGGACGCCATCTGTCAAGTAGACGTTATTATGGCCATCCCAATCCATAATCGCAAGACGCCGTACCCGTTTTTTGCCGCGAGGCCCACTCTCATCAATATAGGCAATCTTTGTATCAAAATAACCGCCTTCTCCTGTAATCCGGTTATAAACAGCATCTGCAATCATATGGGCAACCTTGCGCCATTGGTCTTGCTTTGCTGATAAAGAGAGGGCAAGCATTGAGGTGCCGTTATAAACATCGAACAACCGGAATTCAACCGTGATCTTTCCACCCCCGCTGGTTATGCGTCCAATCAAAAGGCATTGGGCATTGACCAAGCGCCAGTCGGCAAAACGGGGTTCTTGAAAGGCAGAGGCTGTGTCCTGAAGGAAAGATGCCTTGCTGATGAGGCGGAATAGGCCGGAATGCTCTAGGTCATTGCCAATAACGGCGGCAATATCGCGCCCCAAAACTTCATTGCCATCTCCAGGAATAAAGTCCGGGATGGCGATCGGCGTGGGTGCAACTTGCCCTTGGGTAACGTCAATTTCCAAAGTTGCTTGCACAGGGGAAGGCAGGAACAACAGGCTGGCCAATACAAAAGATAAAATGAATTTGCTCATGGATTGTTTCCTCTCATCCTTCATTAAAACATTTCTTTGGGGTCAAAGTTAAATATAAATTCTTTAAATATTTCGTATTTGTCCTTGGGTATTGGTAATGGGCTGCACTGGGGGTCTAACACGGCCCGTCGGGCGCTTTCTGCCGCTGTGCGGTAAGATAAATCGTTTGTCATTCGCCCTTTGTCCATAATCTCAGCTTTTTGAACCGTCCCATCTGGCGCAACGTTTATTTTGATTGGCACGCGGATATTCCGTGCGTCACGCAATCCAGCGGGGATCAGCCAGCACTTTGACATATGGCGGCTTAAAGCGTCTTTTTCAGACGCGGTCAAGACAGGTCCAATGGTTGCGGCAGGGGCGCCTTTTCCACGAGACGGAGCGCCATCGTCAGCCTTTTCAATTTCACTTAATAAATCATCAAAGCTCTTTGAAGGTTTTTTCTTCTTGTCCTTTTCCTGAGTATCCGTTTTGGTCGTTGGCTTTTTCTTTTTATCCAATGTAATTTCAGCCTTTTGTTGTTTTGGTTTCTCTTCCTTCGGCTTTTCTTTTGGTTTTGGCTTCACTTTGGGATCAGGAATCGGTTCAGCCTCAACTGGTTTAGGCTCCGGTTGTGGTTCCGGTTTTGGGGGTTCTGGCTTTAAGGGTTCTGGCTCCGGCTGGGGTTCTGGTTGAGGGACTGGTTCCGGTTGCGGTGGTGCTGGCTTTGGCTGGGGTGGCATCGGCTTTGGGGGCGCTGGCTGCTCTGCTTCTTTAATGGTTTCCGGAGCCAATTGAGGCGCCGCGCTTTGTTCAGCTACCTGAACAAATTCAATCATCATGGGGGTTTCAGATGGTCTTTTTGTCCTTTCAAAAGGATTATAAAATCCAACCAGTAACAAGAGGAGAACGGTTAAATGCAAAAGTGCAGAATATATGAGCGGACGCTTCATCGGCGTTACTGGCTCCGTATAACTTTGGGGCCACTTGCTGGATTGGTGACAGAATTCATCTTTCGTACGAAGGGCATGGGGGGTGCAACGCCAGGCTTTACCCCAGGGCGGGATAAAGGGGTGGGTTGCCTGCCTTGAGGTGGTGTAAACGGGGGAGCCCTAAAACCCCCTTGCGGCGGGTTCGGCAGGGGGCGTGGCGCACCTTGCCCTGTCGGGGGAAGCGGAGCAGGTGTAGCAAGATTGGGGACGCTTTTGCGAACTGTCAAGCTTCTCCCTTTATCTGCGCCGGAAGGCATCTCGGCAATGAGGGATACCTTGCTAAAGCCGGCGGCGGCAATAACGCCCATGATTTCCATCACCCGGCCATAGTGGATTTTTTGGTCCCCCCGAACATAAATTTTTGCATCAGGATTGTTGCCAGATACCGCAATCAACCGCTCAATCAGCGCATCCCCATCAAGTTCCGCCTCTTGAAGATATGACTTTCCCTGAGCATCTACGGAGACAACCAAAGGTTCTGTCTGGTCATTCATCTTGGCTGCCTTTGTTTTTGGCAAATCCACAGGGACGCCAACGGTTAGCATCGGGGCTGTTACCATAAAGATGACAAGCAGCACCAGCATCACATCCACGAAAGGAGTGACGTTGATGTCTGTAAACGTTTGCCCGGTGGAACGGCGGCGCGATCCTGATCGTCCCGAAAGGCGGTTGAGTGAAACGGCCATGGATTATGCTTGCTCCTCAAACTGGCGAGAAATAATGGCGCTAAACTCATTGGAGAAGGCATCCAGCCGATTGGCGTATCGATTAAGGTCGCTTGACAATTTATTGTAGGCAATAACAGCTGGAATGGCGGCAACCAGCCCAACGGCTGTTGCAAAGAGCGCCTCCGCGATGCCTGGTGCAACAGCGACGACGGTTAAATTCGCGTTTTGTTGGGTTGCCAGCGCCTGGAAACTGTTCATGATCCCCAAGACGGTTCCAAATAACCCAATAAAAGGGGCTGTCGCGCCTGTGGAAGCCAAAAACCCCATATGCCGCTCAAGGCGGTCCATCTCCCGCCCGACGGTCAATTGCATCACCCGCTCAATCCGTTGTTGCAAGGTTCCACGGGAATCGTTTGAGCTTGCCAATCCTTTCGAGATTGAACGACGCCATTCACGCATGGCTGCGCAAAAAATGGCGCTTAACGGATCTTGGGGGCGGTTGTTGATTCGGTCATAAAGGTCATCCAAAGCGCCGCCAGACCAGAAAGCTTCTTCAAATTGTTCTGCCGTTGTGTGCAGGCGCCGCAAGCGGATAACCTTTTGAAAAATAATGGTCCAGCACCAAAAAGAGGCACCCAAGAGGACAATAATCACCAATTTAATAATGGGTGCTGCTTCCCAGAACATCGCCCATAGAGAAAGGCTGTCTGAAACGCCTGGCGTTGCTGCAGCTGCGGCTGCAACAGATTGAATAGCTGCCTGATCCATGGTCTTAAGATTTCCTCAAAATTTATTTGTAATACAGAATTTTATACAGGAAATATAACAAGATTAACAATCCTTGTAAAAGATTATGATTGAGTAATGGGTGAAATGAACAACAAGAGGCCATAAATTTAGCCAAACTTAGTTGCGCGGCTGGCAACGATAGGGAAGCCTCTTGAATTACCACACTAAGTGTTATATATTGTAAAGTAAAAGCCATTCAGGTTACGGGTATAACGTGCGCATTTTTAAAACAAAGTGGTTTGACAGGTTTGCCTGTAAATTCGATATCCCTAATTCCATGCTGATTGAAGCTGTGGAACGTGCTGAAAACGGATTGGTTGATGCAGACCTGGGAAGCGGTGTTCTGAAACAGCGGATTGCGCGGGCTGGTGAAGGAAAATCGAAAGGGCATCGTGCCATTATTCTGCTACGTAAGGGAGATAGGGCATTCTTTGTTTATGGGTTCTCGAAAAAGGATCGCGATAGCTTGCGCCAAGACGAGGAAGAAAGATTTAGAAAAATGGCAGGGAGTTATTTTTCTTTATCAGAAAGTGATCTATCCGGGTTATTGGCTATAGGAGATTTTATGGAGGTAAAAAATGGCTAAGATATATAAAAGTGAAGCTATGGCGGCTATTCATGAAGGTATGGAGCCTTTATACAAAGTTGGAGCTATAGACAAGCAGACAATGCGCGAATTTGATGAAGCATGCCTGATGCCCGTACATCCATTAACGCCAGAAGAAATCCGTGCGATCCGTGAGAAGGAAAATGTCAGTCAAACTGTGTTTTCCCATTACCTCAATGTGACGGCGGGCCTTATAAGCCAATGGGAACGGGGAGAAAAAAAACCATCTGGGTCTTCTTTAAAGCTCCTGTTGATCGTCAGTAAAAAAGGGTTGTCAGCCATTGCATAAAGCGGCTTAAAAGGGGGTACCTACCATAACCCTAATACCTTCCACCAGACGCCGCCGGCCCCAAGCCAGATAACCAGGTTTGCGATGCTGACCAGAAGGCCTAAAGACCACCAGGTGCCTAAGGGAACATATCCAGCCCCGTAGAGGACAACGCTCGCTGTTGAGCCATAATGCGTCATGGAAGAAAACAGGTTAGAGCAAAATCCAAGCACAAGGGCGGCCAGGAGGGGAGGGGTCCCTGATGCAATGGCAACGGCCAGGAACGCGGCATACATGGCCCCAACATGGGCCGTATTGCTGGCAAAGAGGTAATGGCTATAGAAATAGACCAGGACAATCGCAAGGAAAACCATTTCCCAGTCATAGCCTTTAATCAATCCCCCCACATTTAAGCTGAACCAGTCAACAAAACCGAGGATTTGCAAATAGTTTGCCATCGTTACCAAAACGCCGAACCATATAAAGATATGCCAGGCTTCCTTTTCATTTAAAACATCTTCCCAGCTCAACACGTTTGTTAAGAGCAACAGGGAGACTCCAATCAACGCCGTCGTTGTCGCTTCAATATGCCAGTAAATCCCGAAGATCCAGAAGAACAGCATGAAGATGAATACGCCCACCATCGTCCATTCATCCCGGCTCATCGGACCCATTTCTTTTAATTTATCTTTGGCAAGTTGCATCGCATGAGGGTGATGTTTAATCTCAGGCGGGTAGACGAAATACAACAAGAGGGGGATGAGAATGATGCTTAAAAGACCCGGGACAATAGCGGCTGTAAACCAGTTTGTCCAAGTAATATCTACGCCCGCTGCTTTGGCCATGGATTGGGCCATTGGGTTCGCCGCCATTGCAGTCAGGAACATGGCGCTGGTGATTAGATTTCCCTGGAAGCAAACTTGTGTTAAATAAGCCCCAACGCGGCGTTCTGTGCCATCGCCCACGCGGCTATCGAGCGATTCAGCGATTGATTTCAGAATGGGGTACATAATGCCGCCCGCTCGCGCGCCGTTGCTTGGGATTACTGGGGCGATCAACAATTCTGTGCCCACAATCCCATAGGCAAGCCCGAGGGTATGCTTGCCAATCAAGGACACAAAAAAGTAGGCGATGCGCATGCCCAGGTGCGTTTTGATAAACGCCCGGGCGATGAAGAACACCAATAAAATCAGCCAAATCACAGGGTTCCCAAAGCCGCTTAAGGCCTGGGACAATGTCAAGTCCTGCGCCATCACGGCAATAACCATGCTCATCAGGCACACAGCCCCCAAAGGAAGGGGACGGCAAATGAGAGCGAGAATTGTAGCAGTAAAAATCGCAAACAAAGACCATGCCTTGGAGTCCATTCCCGGCGGTAAGGGCATGAGCCAGATGCAGACCCCCACAAGCAGGGGAACAAAAAAACGCCATAACTGTGTCATGGTTCTTTCCTTAAAAATGAAATCGTAGGAACAGGCCCCTTAAGGGACCCTAATTTATGGGTTGCTCACCATTGAGTTTCGTAACTGGTATTACTCATAGCAAAAATTGTGGGCCCGCATAACAAAAAAATAAATATCTCTGCTTTTAAGGAAGGGGATTGAAAGGGGCGTCGCTTAAAAAACCATAACCTCTTATAAATGCTTTATGGTATGTTCTCCTTTAAGATGGCTTACGTTACAACAATTCATGATGGGTTCGGCAGCATGGAACAAATTGATCCGAGGGTTGATATCGCGTTCAAGAAAATCTTTGGTGTTGAAGAAAATAAGGACTTACTTATTTCTCTCATTAATTCCATTGTAGGACAAGAAGACCAAGTCGTGGACGTAGCTCTCCTCAACCCCTATAATCCCAGGAATTTTAGCAAAGAAAAGCTGTCTATTCTGGACATTAAGGCAAAAGGCGCAGACGGAAAAAGATACAACATCGAAATTCAGATTACGGATGATGCGGACTATGATAAAAGGGCGCTCTATTACTGGGGAAAGCTTTACACAGAACAGCTCAAGGTCGCCGAGGATTATTCGAGCCTCTCAAAAGCCATTGGCATCCATATCCTTAATTTTACTTCCATCCCCGAGGTTACTAAATATCATAATGTGTTCCATATTACGGAAAAAGAAACAGGCTTCGTATATTTCAAGGACTTGGAGCTTCATACCATTGAGTTAAAGAAGTTCTCCAAAAATTCCCATGCAGACCTGGCTGATATCGTCGCCTTGGTCAAAAATTCCCTCGATATGTGGGTTGCCTTTTTAACCCGTCGTGATTTATTGAAGAAAGACAAGCTTCCGTCCAAATTGGATAACCCTGCTCTCAAAAAAGCACTGAGTGTCCTGGATGTCATGGACTTTGGGGATGAAGAACGGGAAGCTTATGAATCCCACCTGAAGTGGTTGAGGTTGGAAGCGAGTACCCTTAAGAAATATGAAGCCAAAGGTAGGGAAGAAAAGGCGCGCGAAGTAGCGAATGAACTGCTTATTGATGGAATGACACTAGAAAAGGTTGCCAAAGTTACAGGGTTAACTTTAGAGGTTGTTGAGGAATTGGCGCGGCCTGCCACGGATCCCGGTAAGGATGTATGATTTTGCGGGTGCTTAACAGGATGCCTTTTGTGCATTAAGCGGCATCGTTGCGCTACCTGCTTTTAACATTTGAGTTTCTCTGGAAATTATTTAATGCATTGGTAAATAAAGGATATGATGGCTAACCCAATAGATCCCATTTCTGATTTTGTTCTACCCTTTCAGTTGGAAAAAGCCCCCATTCGTGGTCGCTTGGTTCGCCTGAAAACCAGCGTGCAAGATATTGTACAACGCCATCAATATCCACCCCTTGTGAACCGTTTGTTAGAGGAACTCGTTGCCTTATCGACAGCTTTGGCGAGCCTTTTCAAGTTTGAAGGGGTCTTTGCCTTACAAATTAACGGAAATGGCCCTGTCCGACTGATGGTTGTCGATATGACCCATGAGGGAGGAATTCGCGCTTGCGCCCGCTTTGATGAAGAAGCCGTCTTGAAATTGCCACTCGCTACAACGTCAGTCCACCAGATTTTGGGAACAGGGTACCTGGCTTTTACAATTATCCAAAACACGATTGATGACCGTTACCAAGGCATTGTTGAATTGAATGGTTCAACTCTCTCTGAATGTCTGCATCATTTTTTCCGACAATCCGATCAGCTGGAAGCGGGCATTGTGGTCTTCTCAAAAGCAGAAAACATCCATTCATCCGATCATGTAGCTGCGGCTCTTATCCTTCAACGTATGCCTGTTACTGGCGTGACTTTTGACGCTATTGAAGCGGAAAATGACGCCTGGTTACGGTCGCTCTCCATTTTAGGGACAGCGTCGCTTGTTCTGGGAAGATGAGGTGCGCATTTTTGAAACCCGCCCTTTAATTGCCCAATGCCGTTGTTCTGAGAGCAAGGTTGCAGAAATGCTCAAAACGTTTTCGGCTTCAGATATTCAAGATATGGTCCAGGACGAAAAAATTTCTGTAACATGCGAATTTTGCAGCCAGGAATATCGTTTTGATCCTCAAACCTTGATGGAATAACCTGCCTGGCTCAAGAAGGTAAGTTCCCTTTAATCGCATGTTTTGGCTAAACGGCACGACCATAACCTGATCTTTCCTCCTCCAGCATCGATGCTATGATTTTCATCTCTTTTTGTCCCCATTTCCCGAGGGACTTAAACAATTCATTAATTTTTTTTTGCCATAATCAGGAATACCAAGGCAGAAAAGGAGAGTATGGATCATTATGGATGAATCAAAAAATAAAGATTTTTTTTTAAAACTGTGGAAATGTCCGGCGCGCCGGGCGTGGCGTTATAGCCGAAAATTTATTTTTATCGCTCTTTTGGGTGTTTTGGTGTGGGTAGCTCTAGATTTCGCTGCTATTGTCCTTATGATGCCCCATAATCATCCACCTTTTCTGTCTTTGGTGGGGCACGCGTTCCTGACCATAACCTTAAGTTTGATTTTGACCCTGATGACCCATCAGGTTTACTTGCGGATGAGCAGCCGCTTCCAGCTTATTCGGGTGTTCCAGCCGTCCAGGAGGCCGCCTCATGACAGATGACTTTTTTGAGGAACAGCCCACCGTTCCTACCGCTTCTTTGCTGAGGCGCAAAGGGGCTTTCTTGTTTCGCTGTCTGTTCTACACAAGCATCGCCGGGTTTATATCCGGTTCTGCTTTTGGTTATTTCCATATCAAAGGATGGGCACCAAATGCTGAAAAAAATTTAATTTTATATGCAATAACATTTGGTATAGGCGCAATTCTTTCCACTGCTTTTGTTCTCTATCAAGACCGGAAAAACCAGCTTAAACCTGAAAAGATCCGGCGTTTCAAGAGGTCAAATCCTTCACAGGCGTGCTAAGTCAAGGCTTCAGGTTTTTTTAATGACAGCTTCGCACAGCTTGTGTCTCTTTTTGAAAAATGAGAGAGAGTCCTCAAGGTTGTGTAAGCTGTTTTCTTCTTTAAAGCGTGACTTCGAGATCCTGTTAAAGGCTTGAAAAACTTATAACTTGACAGAAAAGAAGATTTGTGTAAATTTTTGTAAAATTTTACAATAAATTAACAATAATATTTTCAATTTTCTCTAAAAAAAATTGTAAAAAAAGTGTATACAAATCTTTTTTTTTGATGTATATGTAAAAAAAGATAAAAAATATTTTCTCTATATATCTCTCTTAGAAGAGAAATTCTAAACAATTTACAAGGTTGATATCTAAAGGATAATTTGGCTTGAAAAGCCTTATAGATATAATAATGTATTAGTAAGTTATAAGCGTAATTCCAATAAATTAGAAAACCTCTTAAGAGACTAGTGTTGTTCTCGGGAGAGTGTTAAGCTAACCCCTACATTTTAAAAAGTTAGCATTTTCTAAAAGAATAAATTAGAGTTTCAAATCTACCGAAATTTTCCAAGATCTTCGACCAATCTGGTAGGTTTGTTAAAAAAAGTGTTGACATCGCATTGATTGATCAGTTAACACTTTATGTAAGGGTGAGAAATGAATTATGGAAGTAAAATGCTTCCTGGGTTTTCTCAAAATAAAATGAAAGGGAGATATATTATGAATAAAAAATTATTGTTAGCAAGCACGTCGCTTGTTGCCTTCAGCGTAGCTACCCATGCGCATCTTAAGATTGAAGATTTGACAGAGCAAACAGCAAGCGGACCAACAAGCTCAATGGGGCACACATGGGAGGGGCTTCGGCCTCAAGCATGTGAGCTTCCTGTTCCTTCTAAGCATCTAGAGAAATCCATACCATCATCTTTAGGAGATAGCTGGTTGGCAGACAGGGATGTCTTTAGGGAGATGCCTACAACGAATAGCCCATCTGTTGCAGGCGTCGGAATTGAGAAACTCTTAATGTGTGCGCAATTCTCAGGGTTGGCTTATGTTGATATTGGCGCTCCAGAGTCGGATAAATTGGCTAGGATTGAAAACCTACAATCAGAAGGAAATCGTGTTCAGTTTTTCGGAACTGAAGTGGAGAACTCTGGTTTGATTATCACGAATAAGGATGGTCATGTCAGTGTTGTCTACAAAGGGAGTAGTTCTCTTCACAATTGGGCAACCGACGCTTGGGCCAATTTCGCGATTGATGATCAAACCGGCCTTCGGTGCCATAACGGTATTATGAAAGGTTTTTACCGGACTCAAGGTCAGGTTTTTGCAATCCTTGAGCAAATTGCCCAAGCACGCGGCAAGACAATCCAGGCACTTTTACAGAACGACGTAACAGTGACGGGCCATAGCCTTGGGGGTGGTCTATCGCAAATGTTTATGGCTTATGCTCATAAGGCTTATGACGCCCGTGTAAGCGCAGTTACGTTTGCGGCACCCCGGGTATTTGATGTGGCGACAGCCAAGGGATTGGATGGTTTGTTTCACGAGAAGTACTTAAATGTTATGCAAGTTACGGATCCAGTTCCTGGTATTGCGCTTGGGGTAATCGGTTATAAGCACTTTGGGACAAAGCTGCATCTTCCTTACGCCAAGGAACATTGGCAACATATTATGAAAGGATACCAAGCTGCTCTGGAGCAAATTGAAACTGGAATTAAAGTGGGTAGCACAGAATTTAAGTATGAGGAAAGCAGCCGTACAGGCATAGGTAACGCCAAATGGATTGGCAATACGTCTATTCCGAACCCTGCTCATATAGCTTTCAAGGTGCGGGAAGCGACGGCAGAACATGTTGATCCTGTGATCCACAGAGCGGTGAAAGCTGTAAAAGATGGGGGCGTTAAAGCCATAACGACTTTTGCTGATACAGTTAAGACAACGGGAAGCTCTCTCGTGACGAACGCAAACAAGCTTGTAAGCAGCATTAGCACGTCTGCTAAAAAGCTTTGGGGGTCTTTCTGGCGTTAAGCTCTCGTTACCCTGATACAATTTAAGCATCTCTCCCGCCTCAAATTCATTAAGAATTTGAGGCGGGAGAAAGCAACGTTGCCAATAAGGTAACATGAAGATAACCGTAAGCTATTCTGAAGAGCTTCGAGTTACTTATATTAACTTCATCACTACACTTATGAAAATTAAAAAAGTAATGAGAGATCTTTACTTAATAATATAACTTTGCCAAATTTTGAAGAAATATTAAAAATGTATATATTAAATATGCTTAATTTCTTAATAAATTTTTGTGAGGCATCTATAATTATTTCTTGCGAATAGAGAATAAAATGAAAATAAAAGTACGGTTAGAATTGTCCGCGTCCATTTTGGCATTGGTTTTTTTGCTGGCAGCGCCCACAGCTTTTGCCATGGAAGGGGCAGAAGCAGGTGATAATAGGTATGCTGCCGCAGGGAGAAAGAAGGGCTTCGACCCTATGGACGAGAAAGAATACGATTTTGTCCAGAGTAAGGATGAGGACGCGGCTACCCTCGCACCGACCCAATTTACCTGGGATCAGCTAATGTGCCTTAAAGACGGAAAGACAATACAAGGAGAACTGGACGGGTGCCTTATAAAAATGAGCCTCCCCAATCCGAAAGAGTTGGGAGATGCATGGCCTGCTGCGTGGCAGGTTTTATCCCGGAATAATTTCACTTCCAGAATTTTTAAGGTAGAAGAAGTTCAGGAAAACCCCCAAGATGGTGAAATAAAATTCCAAACTCTTTCTACCTACCAAATAAACAGCAATTATCCTGGAGGGCCTGCCTATAAATTTGGGCTTACTTCAAAAGTGTACACCCTACATGAAAATAAACAACGTTTACAGGGGCAGGATTTGGGTTTTCCTCAATCTATTGACCTGGATCGCCTGACCTCTGTTATTGGCACGCAAGGGCGCAATATACATGGTACCTATTGGGGAAGCCGTGCAATTTTTAATGTATTTCAACGCCCTTATGGGGATACTTATCACCCCTCTCAGTTACGCTCAAACCTTGTTGGCCTTATTTCTTCCCTTGGAGAGTGGACGGAATCGTCTGCAAAATACTGTCAGGGATATGATGAAAGGCCCATGTACACCTATCATGCAGCGGAAAGAGGAAATTATATTGTTGTATCTTCCCCTGTCCATGATCTTTGTGAACAGGCCAGTGTGCCTCAAAGATACGCTTCAGGTAACCTTGCCATTAAAACAGTTGTTGAGGATATACGGGTTAATCCCGTTTTTGACTCTTCAGATTTGAAAGTTTTGATGCCCGTTGCCCAATCAAACAAGGGAAGGCGTCACTGGACTCTTTTGGCTTTAGAGAGAACAAATAACCTTTGGTATCTTTCTCACTTCGATTCAAAAGGATTTTCAAGTTCATATTATAGCCTGGAAAATTTAATGAGTGGATTAGAAGATATAAAATTTGAAAGAATGGATCTATTCTATCTTGGTCATCAAGGATTAATAAATCTCCGGGATTGCCCAAGATATGTAATAAGCTATATACATCATATAATTCAAGATAAAAATCCTGCAAACCTAGAAAACCAGGAATTAGAATCTATTTTTAAAAATCTTGATAGATAATTAATTCAAAAAAATATGACCTTCGTTAGGCCTGATTTAGGCCATGGTTTTAACAAATTTCTCCTTGGGAAACGGTCAAGAAGAACCAGCTTGTTGAATATAGGGATATTCCCCATCTTTTCAGATAATAATCAAGTTTTTTGATGACAATATTAAAAAAGAGTTGACAAAAATAGACTGATTAGTTAATAAATTCTTGGAAGATAATTTGAAAGAATTGAAAATATAAAATAAACATAATTTGTATAAATTTTTTTTGATTTTTTTTATAAAAAAATATGTATAATTTATATTTTTAAAATATGAATTTTTTGATTTTTTTCCTTGTAAAATATAATTTAGTTTATATATATAGATTGTAAAAAATAATTTTTTAACATGTGTTGTTTTAGATAAAAAGGAGGTTTACTATGACTAAAAAATTTTTATTAACAGGGGCTTCTATTGTCGCTATGGGTACAGCTGCACAGGCCGAGCCTTTTGATGGTCAGAATTGGTCCGATCAAGGGAAAATCGCAACCTCTTTTCAGAGAGAGGCACCAGCTAAAAATGACCTGTATGAAAAACTTTCTCCGGAAGTAATCGCAGATTTTACCCAATTCTCTTATGACGTGAATAAAAAAGGCTGGGAGCAAAGTAAAAAAGCGATCCAGTTGACGGAAGATGGATGGAAGCTGGATGCTTTTAAAGGCACAACAGGGACGGCAACCCACCAGGTTGAAAGCATGTCTGGCCTCTTGGCGTTTAAAGGCGACCATGTTGTTATTGCCACGCGGGGCACAGAACAAACCAACCTGAATGACTGGGCAACAAATGCCCGGTTCTCACGTAGTCCGGTAGTCCGGTTTTTCGCATCAGAAACAAATAAGCTCAGCGCGATTACCGCTCAGTTTTTTGGGGGTGTTGAGGGTGAAGTTGCTAATGGGTTCCTTCAAACGCACTTGTCTTCCTGGGATTACATTAAGGAAGCTATTATGAACCATGCGCAGTCAATCGGGAAATCAACCAGTGAATTGCACTACACCATTACAGGCCATAGTAAAGGGGCTGCCAAGGCGCAACTGAATGCCTTAAGCTTGCTGACTGATCCAGAATTGGCGATTGGGACGAACTATCTGGAAAAAAGCTTTCTTGAGCACAGTGACCTTGAAGGGGAAGATGACTTTTTGGGTGTTGCTAACATGGCAACGGCAAAAAACCGCGGGAATGTAGACACAGTTGTTTTTGAATCCCCTCGCGTCTTCAGCAATACGACGGCACAACAGGTTGATGCCATGGGACAAGGGTTGACAAGAATTGAAAACAGGGGAGACTGGAGTGTCGATCCTGTTGTCCATGTTACACCGGCATTTCTTGGGTTTAACCATGCTGGCGCTACCATAAACATTGATTCAGGTGGCAACCCGGTGGAAAGGCACCTGATGAATGTTGTCAGAGAGCCAGCTACCAAGGCGATCACAAAACATCGGGAAACGCTTTCCAGTGAAGCGCCAACAACATTGGGTACAATGGGTTCCATCAACGACGTGCAAAACGGTTACTTTGATGTGACCACGAAGGCCTCTGTTGTTAGCAATGTGCCTGTTCTTGCGTCCAAAAGCGCTGCGGGGACTTTAAGCATTGCCCGGTCTTTTGCCAAAAAGATTTGGGGGTTGTGGGGGTAAGCACTCATACCTTGATTGTTCGTTAAAAACCCTCTCCCTCAAATGCGATGCAGATTTGAGGGAGAGAGAGTAGCATAGGTTGCCGTAAAATAAATATACCCGGGCGTTACCTTAAAGCGCTTTAGGGAAGTGATTTAACTTTACAATATAAAATTTATGGAAATATCAGAAAAGTAAATAAAAATTTACTTAGCGAAACAATTTTGTCAAATATTGAAGTAAATAGTATTTGGTTTTTTATATTTTTACAATATAGGAGAAAGAGGAAATGAAAAGACAATTTAAATTAAGAACGTCAATTCTAGCATTGGCCTTGTCGCTGGCAGCCTCAACAGCTTTTGCAGCGCAAGTAGGGGCTGACTACGGTGATGAAAAAGAGGACGGCGATGGGCCGAGTTTGTTTAACACTCCTGTTGCCGCAGCTTCTGCTGGCATAGAAAGAACAGCTGAACGTGAAGTTTCAAACCCATCTGGTTTTTTAGAGGTAGTTACTTTAAGTGACACTTATGAAGATTCCGGTTCCCTGTGTATGAGTGCCCAAGGTGAGATTAAGGCTAATGTGCAAAAAATACTCTCAGATAAAACAGGCCACCACGACGTTCGTCGCATTTTGCAACTCGATGGAGGCGGGGTGAGAGGTTTGTTTTCGATTCTAGAGCTTTGTGTTTTAGAAGAAATTATTAACTTACCATTCAATCAGGAAGCGAAATCTAAAGTATTGGAAAAGTTAAAAAAATCGCCTGAAGAGCGCCTTTATATCAGGGATTTGTTTGATGTTGGGACGGGGACATCCACAGGGTCAATTTTAACAGCGGGGTTGTTCGCTACAAAGAACCTATCGGCCATTGATGTGGCAAAGTTTTATACCCGTTACGGCCATAAGATTTTTGATGAAAATAAAAGATATGTTATGCCGGGGATCAATATGGGAGTGATGGCAGCAACCTACGGTAATGAAGGCCTTCAGGATCTCCTTGCTTATCATTTTGGCAATGCGTCTTTACGGTCACCAGAGGACCTGCACAGGCTAATTTATATTATTGCTTTTAATGAACACAAGCAACAGGCAGCTGTCTTTTCATCCTTGCCTCAAGATGACGATGAAGAGGACCTCCATAAAACCCCTCTGGCCTCTGCTGTTGCTTCTTCGTGTGCAGCGCAAACCTTTCTCCCGGGCATCTTGGCGCTTGTGGGCAGAGGCCATGCACTTATGTCAGACGGGGGGATTGTTGCGAATAACTCGGCTCACATGATCTTTCAAATAGAAAAAAAACGTCAGGGCAATCCTTTTGAAATTTATTCATTTGGTACGGGGCTTGTTCCAGCCCCTGAAGTGCGCGCCCCTGATTCAGGAGCCGCGGAGGTTGTTAAAATTTTAATGAATGCTTTGGTTGGATCCGAAAAGCTTGCATTGCAAAATTGTATTAATGAAATCAATGGAATTTCCTCACAGCTCTACTTTTTTGCACGGATCAATCCCAAATTAGAAGTGGGTATGGACAAACTCGATGATACAAGTAGCGCTTATGTAAGATATGCAATGCAAAAAGCATTTAGTGTAACACAAGGACCTGTTTTTGCTGAGATGGTTCACCGATTGGGTTTCCAAATGCCTGACGTAGCTGAGATCCCCTCTATTCATAGAGAGATATGCAATAAGCTTGACACTCTAAAATCAAAAATATACAAAGACTTGGATCCCTATGAAAAGGAGTTTGTGATTAAAAAAGTACTCGCTCTTGATTTTGGGTTCTATGAAAAACGATTTGTTGAAGATCTAAGGAGCCCTCGAGGGTATAGACAAATGGATCATGAGGAAGTACACGCATTTTTGCAAAGCTTAATGAAAGACATTGCTGTTAAGCAGAGAGCAGAAAATGGCTGGCTCTCCAAATTGTGGAGCGTCGTTACAACGAATCCGAATGACAAAATTGTGGAATTTATTCCAAGATGTGCTGAGTTCCATAAGATCTCTTATGGGAAAAATACCTTGGATTCGGCAAGTTTGGATTTGCTTACAGGCCCGAATCTTGAGCTAACACAAGAACAATTGGAAAAACTCTCTCCTGGTGTTACAATCCAAGGAAATGGGTGGTTTTACAAGCCTGTTCAAGTAGAGAATTCTGCAACCAATGAGCTTATAACAAAATTATTGAGGGACTTCGTTGAAGGTTGTGAACATAAAGAGGCTCAATATCAATATGAAAATAGCCAATCTCCTTACGCACATTTGCCAGCGCTCATCTTCTGGAAAAATGCTTTGCATAAATTAGAAGAGACAATAACAAGACAGCAATTAGGAAGACTGAAGGAAAATCTAGTTAGTGCTGTACGGCAAGTTATTACAAGCCGATCTGTGACGGGTATAGGACCGCTTGCGCGTGTCGCAAGATCTTCCCGTTATGACTTATTAGTGACGGGACTAGACACTTATATTGATAAGTTTTATAAGGGGTAGCAAAACCTTTTATATTTATATTAATCCAGCACGCCCATCTTCTTTTCTTTTGGAATAAACTCAAGGAAAAGGGATGGGAACTGGGACTCCACCGTTTGTAGCTAAAAATTCTTACCTTCAAAGGAGTCCAAAAATGAAACTAACCTCAAGCATCAACGCGCTCTTCCTTGCTTTTAGCCTTGCTTTTGCTTCCTCAATGGCTTTTGGAGCTGATAATCCGAAGGCAGCGCAAGCTTGTCATGAAGAACAAAAGGCCTTTCACGAAGAGCAAGGAATAAGCCATTCAGGTACCCTACCGCTCGAATTACAAAATTTGCTGGTACGCGAAGGATACAGTGTACTGCGCCAAATTTATGGTGGTGCTTATGATATTTCCCAATCAGGCTTGTATGAGAGAATACATCCTCACCTGGAACCTTTTCTGGAAAATGCCCCGTACTCACAACTTGCGGGTTGGAACCCGGTCAATGCTGCCCGCTGGTTTCTTGCAAGCCAAGACCAAAGTTACATCGTAACCCGTAAAAATCAGATGATAGCAATCATTGCCCTTACCTGGGCCATGACGGATTTGGCAAAGCAACAAAAGGATTTTTTTGAAAGGGGATCTTTTACGCTCATTGATCCAGACCATAGGCTTGCCGATTTTTTCCTGGATTATGTAAGGCTGACAACAGGCTATAAAGACCCACAGGAAGTACCCTTCGCCCAGACAGCTTGTAATTTTGCCTATCGTCGTGATCCAGAATGGCGGGGGTCAAGCCACCATAAAGGCCGTTGTCCAGAATCACAGTTTGGGATTGATATCCGTTTTGAGACTTTCCAGGGCGTTTTGAAACTCCTTCCTTTTGGTCATACGCACCTCCTTTTTGCCAAACTGGATATGGGGCAGCCTGAGCCTCTTCTTTTTCTGAAGTCTGAAGATATGGGGATGGGAAGCCTTCCCGCGCTGGCGATTCATGGGTTTGGGTT
Source organism: Alphaproteobacteria bacterium (assembly GCA_021323455.1). Lineage (GTDB taxonomy): Bacteria > Pseudomonadota > Alphaproteobacteria > Paracaedibacterales > VGCI01 > VGCI01. The sequence goes on from JAJONN010000031.1 coordinate 19,312, forward strand.
CCTCCATAGCCAAAGCCATGTGGCATCAGAAGCACGGCGGGAAAAAGATATTAAAGAGGAAATTCGGGCAGCTTTTCAAGCTTTCCAAGTCGCAGCTGGTATAGAAGGTCCGTTTAAAACCATTCGCGCCATGTCTTTGGAAGCGCAGAGGCTTCTGGACGTGGTCGCTGCAGAAGATCTAGCAAGCGCCGCAGTAAAAGCGCAATCTTTTATGGATATCGTAAATTCTACGTATCCGAACGGGAATAACCACTTGCGCGTTGGGAACGAAGTCATCATTGATTTGAGCCGTTTATAATGAATGGCCTTTTTGAAAGAATTTAGGATTCTTCCTTGAAGGTTGTTGGGTTCCTTGATAGCATGCTGAACATACTTGCGTATGGCAAAGGCGATCAATAAAGAAGGAATTAAACACTCATGGTAACCCAAGCGTCTTCAAAGGCCCAGAAACCTTCGCAAACCACCAGCGAGAAAATTTTAAAGGCGGCAAGGGCCTTATTTGTGGAAAAGGGTTTTTCGGGAACATCCATGGGGCAAATTGCCACAAAAGATTGTGGAAGAGGGGAAGTCTGTTTATGCGCATCTTCCCTCCCTGGACCAGCCCCTAGAGCCTTTCATCAAGGAATTGATCACAAGGGCCATTGTGTTTTATAAGGACAATCCCGATATCGTTCGGATGATTAACTGGCAACGCTTGAATTCTAATACAGAGAAAACAACGGGAATTACTTTATTAAAAGAATCCCAAAACTGGATTGAAGCTTGCCAGCACTACCAGAAAAACGGGGAAATTGACCCCAACTTAAAACCTGAATTTGTTGTGACGATGGTGCTGGCCATTGTTGGCTCCGTTGCTATGGATCCAAATGCTTTTATCCGGGAACCAGAAAACAATAAATTATACATTGAGTTTTGCGCCCACCGCTTGTATAAAGCTTTGGCAAAAGATGGCAGTTAGCTTCTCTAGCCTATTGACTCATTAATTTTGATCTTCAAGCATGCAGGAAGCATGAGGGCTGCTGTACCTCTTCCACAAGGGGAGAGGTATAACAGTCCTGACCCCTGCAAGTCATAATTAATGATCCATTTTTCTAAATTTTTAATTCTTAAGACCCAAAAAAATTAATATATCAATCCTAAAAACTTACTAAATTCATTTTATGTTTTTTCTTTTTTCTTTTTTCAAAATAAATACCTTGTAAATTCTGAATTCATAATTACTTAATAGTTATCGATCGTTAAACGCGATCATAACCCCTAAAGTTTGAGGATAGTAAAGATGATAAATAAGGGATTTATAAACATAAGCTCTCTTGCATTTGTGGCAGTAACGTCGGTTGTTTCCCCAATTCTGGCAGATAACGGGAACCTGTGGGAGCAGGATGTCGTGAGCTTAGGCCAAAAGGCCGTAAGCCGCGTAGGGAATGCTGTCAATAGCAAGATAAACGATCAGATCGACGAAATCGCTGCTATGGCAGGGAAAAAGGCGGCGAAGAAAATTATTGACGCCATCTATACCATTAAGGGGATGCATGGGGTTACAGCAAGCGGCGAACATGTGACGCTCGTAAATGACAATTCGACACTCATCCGTGGCCTTATTCATAAATATACGGGTATTGACCTAAATAGTGAGCTTGCGCCGAATATACCTGGCGGCAAGGCAATGACAGCTTTTGTCCTTAACAGCTTAGAAAATTACTGCGCACAAAATATGATCAACCAAGCTGCCCAAAACTTAATTGCCAAGGGCACGGCTGCATTGGTCCATAAAGCAGTCAGTCAATTAAAAGAAAAAGGATCAGATTATTTAAAAGGACAAGCAAGTTCCAGCATATCCGACAAAGTTGATGCTGAGGAATTTGATTCTGAGGATAACTTCCCTTTTGCTTCTCTATCAAATTTAGAAGAAGATAATAGCTTTGAGTTAAATAGCAGCGCAATGGGTGGCCGTGATGTGGTTGACTATTATCTGGCGATGATCCGTATTGGGATTCGGGATGAAATCGGGCAAATTGTGAACCATTATGTTGACGAGGCCGTTAATGCCATTGAAGACAAAGGTGTGACGCTTGGGTATGGCATAGGCGCTACAGGTACTGTAATGGCATTAACCGCCATTAACCCTATACTCGGTATGGCTGCAGGTGGCGCTGTCTATTTAGATAATAACTTGAATTTAGGCGGCAAAGATTTTGTCAGAAGCAATTTGAAAAGCGCTACAAATCTGGAAGGTGTAAAAAGAAATTTAAAGACCTTTGTCGCTGAGCAAGAAGTCCCTTTCCTCCCTTCTTTCTTGGCAGTTAGCAAAAAAGATATCCATAATTTTCACAATAAAGTGGAAATTGCCGGTGTTGATGTTGAAGAAGATTGGGTAAGCCTGGACATAGTCACTGATCATAGGGCTACTTTTGGCAACTATATAACGCAAAAAGCCGAAGAGGCAAAAGACCGTATGGCATCTTTTAAAAACAATGCCTCAGACAAAATCCAAGCAACAAATAAGGCTGTAGCCAAAACACTCTCTACCATAAAAGAAAAGACAACGGTTTCTTCTGTATTTGGATGGGGGAAAGCAGCAGTTAGGGGCGCAGTATCAGACTACGCGAGCCAGATGAATAGCATGGTAAGCAGCGTGTTCAGGTTATATTAAAAAGCATCTTTTTCTAACCTTGTCACATCTGTGAAGGGAGGGGAGAAGATAGTGTTTAAAACACCTTATAAAAGAGGGCTTTTAAATGCTGCCAATCTCCTCTCTTCTTTTTCCCTTTCCTTAAAGGGGTTTATACCTTCCCCTGCGTAATCTTGCCCTTTCTTTACCTTCAATAATTTTGTCACCTTAATAAGGGCGTATAGCGAGGTACAACTATTTTTGATAAAATTATGATCTTTCTATCGGCGCTTATCCAATCAAAATCTTGGACAATGGGTCAAAAAGATGATCATTTGCTGCAAGAACGCTACCAGAATTTAAAATATCCTGGCCGCCTCTGTCATCACAGGCATAGCCCCCGGCTTCTTTAACCATCAAGATTCCGGCAGCCACATCCCAGGCTTTTAAGTGGGTCGCAAAACAGCCCTCAAACTTCCCCGCGGCAACATAAGCCAAATCAAGGGCAGCCGATCCGAATCGCCGTATGCCAGCGACCTTCCCAGCTAACCGACCTGTATAGTTTATGTCATTCACAACCGCTTGTTGTTGGTAAGGCGTCCCAATAGCAAGTAGCGCTTCATCCAGGTGGCGTCGTCCGGATACTCTGAGGCGGCGCTGGTTTAAAAAAGCACCTTTGCCTTTTTCAGCCCAGTACAACTCATCCAAGATGGGGTTAAAAATCACGCCTGCTACGACTTCATTTCCTTTTTTAAGAGCAAGAGAAATACAGAATTGGGGAATCCCATGCAAGAAATTCAATGTACCATCCAAAGGATCGACAATCCAGCAATGCTCCGGGTCAGTTCCGTCAATGGCGCCTGTTTCTTCCAGCAAGAAGGAAAACCCGGGCCGGGCTTTCGTAAGTTCCTGAATAATAATTTTTTCTGCGCGATGGTCCGCGGTTGACACGAAATCACCAAGCCCCTTACGGGAGACTTGCAGTTGTTCCACCTCCCCAAAGTCGCGGGTTAGCGCCCGGCCTGCTTTTTCTGTTGCAGAAATCATAACATTTACAAGGGCGGACTGCCCTGTTAGCCGACCTGTCAGCATGATAGCCTCTTTTCAAAATAGGTTAAGAAACCCACGGCTGCCATCCTAAGCTTTTGTAACGCTCACGCCGTTTCGTTAACAAAATATAAGGGCCAGGATGGCAACCTTGGGAATAGGATTCATAATTCGTTGGCTTATTCTTTCGCCCGTTCAACGTAGGTGCGGTCATCCGTATTAATCACGATGCGGGTCCCGGATCCGATATGGGGGGGAACCATCACGCGCATGCCATTTTCCAGAACAGCAGGCTTAAAGGATGAAGAGGCCGTTTGTCCTTTTACGACCGGGTCAGCCTCCGTAATGGTTAGAATAACCGTGTCTGGAAGTTGGATGCTCAAGGGTTTTCCTTCATAGGAAGAGACATTCACGATCATGCCGTCTTGCAGGAAATCTGCAGCATCGCCGACAAAGTCACGGGACAAGGTAATTTGCTCAAACGTTTGCTGGTCCATAAAGACTAAGTCGTCCCCTTCTGCATAGAGGTACTGATAAGGTTGTGCATCCAGAATTACGCGCTCGACTTGCTCTGCGGAGCGGAATCGAACATTGGTTTTGGTGCCTTCTGTTAAATTCTTCAACTCGACTTGCATATAAGCCCCCCCCTTGCCGGGTTGCGTATGTTGTGTTTTTACGGCAACCCAAAGCTTGCCTTCGTATTCGATGACATTGCCGACTTTAACGGCATTTCCATTAATTCGTTGAAAGGAATTCCGGCCAATAATTAAGCCATTCCCGCCGCCAGCAGCGATGGCCCTGGCATCCTCAAGGATGCTGCTTACCTCTTTGGCTTCCCCCCCTGAGAAAATAACCAATCGACGCCCGTTAAAGCAAGACTGAACAACATGGCGTATCCGGTCCTCTAATGTATCAACCTTGATCCCATGGTGTAAATACTGGCGCTTCGCTTCCTCATTTTCCAAATGGCTGGAAGGCAATTTCACTTTGATAATATGCGCTCCCAATAATGCTGCGATATGTGCTCCATAAGCAATAACGTCAATGGCTGTCTCTCCGGCCTTGGAAACGGCCCCTCGCGCATAAGACCAGATGACCACCGCCAGCCCGCAAGCTTTCGCCTCAGCTGCTAACTCCCGAATTTCTTCAAACATATCAAGGGAAGCATCTGATCCTGGATAAATGGTAAAGCCAATGGCCGAACACCCCAGGCGCAGCGCATCAGCAACAGAGGCCGTAATCGCCTGATCTGGTGCATTGCTTTTCCCGAAAAGGGTGTTGCTGCTGTTGATTTTCAAAATTGTTGGTATCATTCCCGCAAAGGTGTCCGCTCCGGCTTCCAGCCATCCCAGAGGGGCGGCATAAGCCGTAAGGCCCGCCTCAATCGCCAGTTGAAAATGATAATGGGGGTGAAAAGCCGACGGGTTGGCGACAAACGTCCGGGGGCCATGTTCAAACCCTTGGTCAACGGGCAAAATAATCATGCGTCCCGTTCCGCCTAAGCGGCCATGCATCATCAACCGCGCGAGGTTTGCTTTTGTCCCCGGGTTATCGCTTTCATAATAAGAAAGAATTTTTTTAACGCGCTGTGTCAACCTCATGCAACCCTCCTTTAAGAGTCAGGATAACACTACACCGTTGACCCAAAACGCCGCAATGGTATTTTCTTGGATTTCCCGTTTGAGAGGATCTTTCAGGGAGTTTTGTCCTCACATGAAAAGGATGTCCCTGATCGGGGTATTTCCAGCCTCTATCTAATCTATCCTTATAACTTTAAGGTCATCTCTTCTCTATTCTCGATAAAACAGTTGTCTTTTTAATACCA
>JAJONN010000032.1 GCA_021323455.1 Alphaproteobacteria bacterium
TTGAGTAATATCATAAACCCCTCACCCGCCATTTCGCTTGCGCTCATGGCGACCTCTCCCACAAGGGGAGAGGTACAAACAGCCCTGACCTTTAAGGGGTCAAAATTAAGTGAACACTGTACCAGCCCAAGAAAAAAGCCCTTCTTTCAACGTTGGTTAAGGAAATAATAGGCCATGTTATCTAGAAGGTTTGTTGTCCCTTGCTTCACAAGGCGTTCTGCTTTTTCAGAGTAGGAGCTAATGAATAATTTTTGAGCATGTATCTTTGAACGGAAACAGCCTATAAATTTCCGGAAAGCATTATCTATCTTTGAACAAGGCCCTTGCCGTGATCTCCCGTAAGAAAGATCTTCTGTTGCTAACGCGATGTTATCTTCTATTAATATGCGGCTATAGTCCAGAAAATTTCCTGCCACGAGTGATGCTAAGAGGAACGCCCGTACTTCGTTTGGGTAAGATTGAAGGGTCTCTTTTACCATCACATAAGGAATTGTTGTCTGCAGTCCAGCATTGACAACTCCTGTTATGCTAACGGCGGCTAAGGCCTTGTAATCAAGCACCCCCCCGATGGATCGCTTAAGCAACCCATCAATCACTAACGTATGCACCGTTTCTTGCCGAGGCGCATTATGAACGCTCCATCTCCACACGCCTCCTATGACGCAGCCAGTGACGGATATGCCTGGCGGTAGAAAATGAAGGATGTGCCACAAAACAAATCCATGGGCAACAGCATCAAAGGCTGAAACAAATTCTGTTGTCCTTTTTAAGACACGCCCTACTTTTGGATAATCATTATTGGCTCGTTCATTAGCGGCCTTGGTATTTACCCATGCTAACTCTTGGCTATTTGAGAAAAGAGGGTGAGTCTCAGTAGGCATGCCCAAAAGAACCCTCATTGCTGATTCGCTGGGGCTAGATGGTTGATCAGGTAATAATCTATAGTTGGTGTTATCGACCGTATGTTGTGAAATATCAAACTCTTGAGCTTTTTCTTCAGTTATGAGAGGTGCGCTGTTGACTATAGCCCTTCGCTCAATAAGCGTTTTAAAAATAATATCTATCCCTTCTTCAGAAATTGCCGCTGTGACTTGCTTTGCCTCCTTAATGGATTGCATGAGTTTTTTTCTTTTAGCATACGTGTTGAAGGGGCTTTCTTTTGGGTAAATATAGTCATAAAAATAACGCTCAATTTGAGGAGCAGCTAAATTGTAATTCATTTGCGCATTCATTAACAAATAAAAGGGTGCAGCAGGGATACCAAATATATATAAAAAGTCCCATTCAATCCTCAACATCTGATATATCCACGGACTTGTATTCAGCATTGAAAAAACGCAGGCTATGACATTTGCCGTACGGTGACGCCAATCTTTTTGATAAATAAGCTTGTTGTTTGCCCAGGGATCAGAATGAAATAAGGACCAAAATTGCTTAACAATACCCGGCGCTCGCGACAAAGAGAGCCAAAAAATCATGGCTGTTGCTGCTTTAGTTTGAGGGGCAATGTCCAGAACATCTGCGCAAGTGAACATAAACACGCCCGTTGAAGCACTCACGGCAAAAAAGGTATGAATAATTGTAGCAGCGCTTTGTAATGCAAAGCGTCCGCAGGAAAGTGGCTCTGCTTCCTTCAGGAGCGCTTCATCAATTGTTCTGATTTTTTCAGCAAAGCTGGCATCATTTAGATGGACAGGGCTATTGACTTCACGCACCGGTATCAATAAAGGAATTTCAGATTCTTTCACTCGTAAAGAAGGATGATGGTATGGTTCCAGCGCTTCAGTTGAAAAAATTATAAGGGTTGCTAATATAATAAACAAAAGTTTGGGCATGCAGCTCATTTTCTATATCTCCTCCGAGGTTTATGTCCCTTCTTGTAAAAGGTTGTATATTTTTTCTAGAGTTTCCTTATCAGCAGCATCACTTATGAATGCAGAAGCTTCATCTGCATAATGCGATACATCTGCTCGTCGGCCCAGCTTTGCTAACCGCTCCCATCTTACGTCTTTACATGCCCTTAAGAGATAGGTAATAGATTTATTGGTGGCGCTGTTAAGAAGCTGATTATAAAAAGAGAAATCAATTAAAAAAACGGGAAGCACATAAGCCATTTTTGATAGGGTTGAATCGTCATGGTAAAGGTCAAGGCCCGCTACCATCACAGGCAAGGAAAATAAACACGCATTAGCGCCACAAAGCAGACCTGCTATTTTTCTGGCCCATTGGCAGGTATTGACATGATTGACGGAACAAACCTCCTTGAGTCCTATAAAAAATTTTTTCTGAGAGCTGGCCAACGCAAACATTTTGAAAAAAGTTTCATAGCCGCTCAGGATAGTGCTCCCTATATAAGCGCCTTCATGGCTTCCAGCGAGGGAAAGGCTCTGGGCGACGGAGAGAATTGGGTCATTTAATATATGCTGTGTAATGAAAAATTTTTGATAGGTTGCTATTCCTAAAGCAAATATACTAAACCATCCGAGCATATCCTCTTTCCAGGAAGGGCGTAAGCTTTCCATATCCATACGAAAATTTAATAAGCTGGCAGCGCCATTTCGTGAAATAGTGGGGTCAGCACGATGACTAGCTTTCAGAAATAAGCCACTAAACACAAAGGGCTCCCCAGAATTGGTCGGAAATCCTTTTTTCCTGGCGCCTTCTATATCGTTAAAGGTTTCATCAGCTAAACGGGCATAATCCTGATGCCCGATCGCTGATTTAAAATGGGCAATTTTGTCCTGCAGGATTCTTTTTTTATATTTTGTTCCTTCTGGCAGGTAAAAATATTTTTGAAAAAATTGGTTCAAGCTACCTGAAATTTCGCAAAAATATACGGCTTGCCATAGGAAATAAAACGGCAACGCTGTTATATTAAAGAAAACAAAGTATCCATTCTCAGCAACATTTAACAAAGCTGTAAGGGTGCCGGCGCTGATGGAAGCGCTAAAAAAAGCCATTAAATCTAATATCTCATGGCTCCAGCTCTTTTTAATCACATGCGGTCTGGAATCAGACTTGCGGCCTGTAGGTGTAAAGCCTGTTCTTTTAAAGAGTTGGGAGATGTGGGATCCGACCTCTTCAGCTTTTTCATGCAATAGTGTTGTGAACGCTGGAGCTGTGGTAATAGAGATCCAGCAGATCAAGAAATTGGTAACAGCGCCTGAAAGGGGTACCCCCAAAAAATCCGCTATATTGTACATCAAGTATCCACAGGAAGGGGAAGATACCATAAGCCCAGCGCCAGCTCCCAACAGGGCGAAAGCAGCCATGGCTCGGCTTTGGTTTGAAGAAAAAATTGTTGTATCAATTGCCTGACCGAAAGTACCCAAACGATCCCACGTTGTGGCCTTTTCGTTATCAGATAAGGTCTGATAGGGCGATAAAGGATAAAATTTAAGGGCTGAGCTATGTAGGGGGGAGTCGGGTAATTGAATCTCCCAACCAGATCCAGGGGGTGGTTGTTCTGGAGACCCGGGTTCACCAGATAGCCCTATTGTCCAGATTGGTCCTTGTTTTAGCGGATCTATTAAGGGCTCTTCCCAGTCATCCTCTATACCGTAAGAAATCTGATGAAAAAACAATACGGAAATAACGATATAAAAAAAACCAAGATATTTTTTTAGCATAGTATTATAGAACCCCTTGTTGCTTTGGTGTACATATAACGTGGAAAGATTGAAATTATTACATTGAGATCCATCAAGAAGGTCAAAAGGGCTAAAAGATTTAAGTCGGGGCTTGCAAATGTAAGGAGTGACCTACAACAGGTCCATAAGTTTTATTTTAAATTTATGGGAATATTTACCAATTTACCCTATCATTTGTTGTATGGTCTTAAAAGTCAATAGAAAAAAATTTGGAAATTTACTTTACGGTGCGGTCTAATATAAAAACCAGGCTAGAGATAACTAACCTGGGAGCAGAGGGCTTGCTGGGTCTATTAATGAACTGTTGATGTTGGCAGGACGGAGATATAAGAGCGGTCTTTCTGTCCGCGCTTGAATTCGACAAATCCTTCGATTAAGGCAAACAGGGTGTGAATTTAGTCCCGCGTTGACGGACGAGGATATTACCGGCCAGCACATGCTCCTGCCCAAACTTCTTCACACCTAAGCGACGGCCTTCCGAATCGCGGCCATTTTGTGTGCTGCCACCCCCTTTTTTTTGTGCCATAAACTTGTCTCCCTCAATAATGGTGCAGCAGGCTATTTTCCTGCGACTATTTTCTCAATCTTCAAAACAGTTAAATTTTGACGATGCCCTTTTTTGCGACGATAGTTGTGACGGCGCTTTTTCTTAAAAATGATTACCTTGCGGTCACGCATTTGTTCAATGACAGTGGCCTGGACATTGGCTCCTGTAACTGTTGGGGTACCAACCGTTACCTTTTTTCCCTCGCCGACCATTAAAACTTCATCTAAATTAATGGATGCGCCTGGTTCAACCTCAAGCTTTTCAACCCAAAGGACATCATTTTCATGGACAGTATATTGCTTACCGCCGGTTTTGATTACTGCAAACATAGGGTCTCTTTCGCAAAAATTAAAGACAGTAAAAAATTCTCACCATACGCTCATATTAAGCACGTACCTACTTTGTGTATCGTTATTGGGCGGGGGTGTCAAGATTTTTGTGGCAAAAATGATATCTTTTTGCCATTCGTCCTCCCTAATATGGTTTTGGAGAGAGATGCCAGCAGTTTTACGCCGCTGGCATATATAATGATCATTTTGCTCGGTCATAAAATGAGGTTTTCAGTTTTTCCGGTTCTGTCATTTCCATAAAGCGGGTTAAATAAATCCATAAAACCTCTTAAAAAAATAACTTTACCCCTAAAGATTTAATCAGCTGAATTTATTAAAATTAGATGGGCAATCACAAAATTTGACAAATTCTATGGGCATCGCTTATAAAGCTTTCCATGATAACGCATTCTTGAACAAAGGAGACTTAGAGTGAGGTTGATGACCATTTTAAAAAAGCTGAAGACGCTTTACATATACGCCTTTCACAGTAACAAATGGCAAGTTGCTTTGCAGGGAGTAGAACAGTCAGCAAGCGGTACAAGCTTGTTTCAAGGGCAAAGCCTTCTTCATCAACCTTTCTCAATGGTTAGAGGCGTTGACGGCATGACCAAGGAGAAATGCAACCGCTTTCGGGAGGGCGGTATGGGAAAGCTTGACCCTGAGTTAGAACATCCGCCGCCAGCGCCCGCCTGACGTTCCCGCAGAACCGCTACACAAAAAGGTCCCAATTGTTGTCCGTACCAGTCTTTGCGACCCGCCTATGAAAATAGGCGAGAAGCACAAATTTAAAAAACTCAAGGACTTTCTGAAACACGGAAGTTTTTGCTCCCCCATGGTATCCTTACCGTACCGTGACTGGGGATACCGAAAGGTAAGGGAATTTCCCGACAGGAGGGAAGTTTCTGCTCCCCCCCTCTGGTAGCCTGGTGAGGGTGTTCCAGAGGGGGAGGAAATTTCTTGAAAAGAGGGGGATCTCTTGTCCCCACATGGCCTTCGTGCCGTGAATGGGGCTAGCTGGTGCGGACAACAATTGGGACCAAGGGGTTAAGGAGTTGAGGAAGCAAGGAAAGCAAGGAACAGGAAACAGGGAGAAACAAAGAACAGGAAGGCGGCTGTCATTGCGAGGAGCGCAAAGCGCGACGTGGCAATCTTGATGGGATAAAAACACTTACAATTGCCACGGGCCGGAGTTTACCCCCGCGTAAGCGGAGGGCCCCGCAATGACGAAAAATTGTAGAAAATTCAAAGTGATACGTCGTCATTGCGCGGAGCGCAAAGCGCGACGCGGCAGTCTCCATGGTATGAGAACAAAGAGATTACCACGCCCCTTACGCGCTTCGTGCGCGTGGCCTCGCAGGTGCTGGAAGTTACGGTATCGTTTCAACCTCACCGTCTAAGCCCATAATTAAGGTTTCAACATGCATGTCTGGAAATTTTTCTTTCATCATGGTCCTAATATGGTGAAACTGCTGTGAATGGGCAATGGTTTCCTTCTCCCTGCTGCCTGCATAGTCTTCGTTTGTGAGCATTTTATAAGCGCCGCAATCCCGATGGTCTAAGAAGATAACGTGCGTAACCTTATGAAGGTTGACGGCCAATTTGACGACATCTTCAAATGTGTTGTTCCAATAGGGGTATTGGCCATTTAGCGCCCCTAAGCTCGCGCCGGGGATGACAAATTCGTCATAAGATTTATTGCCGACATACTTTTCCATAAATTTTTGTACCTTATGCCGCAGCCGGAAATCCATACAGGAGACAAGAAGGTAAGGAGCATAGTCTTCCTCTTTCTTGACATCAGCAGGGCTTGAAGAAATTTCGGCTGCTTTGGCTTCTTGAAGGGTTCCTGTCGTCAGGTAAAGTGCTAAAATTAAATTTGAAAAAATCTTTATCGTCATGTGTCCAATGTCCTTCTGTTGTTGTAACCCTTGAAATTTTTAATGCCTTTTATGATCATAAATGCATAAACGTTAAATTTTCGTAAATAATTTCTCTGCTTTTGTTTGAAAAATATGGATAAAGATGCTTGGTTAAAACCTGCAGGATAGAGGGACGCTATAAAAGGTCTCTCTAACACTCACCTGTTCTTTTTCCGTGTCAACTTTTCGTTAACTTAAAGGAGATATTCTAAACTCAAGGTTGTCATCTTTGAGGGGTAGAATCATGGTCCAGGGGAAAGTTTTTCAAAAGGGTGCATTTTTCTTATTCATTGGTTCTTTAAATGCTGCAATGGCGGGACCGGTCCAGGAATGGGGGGCTTTTGACGAGGTTGTACCAGAAGGGGCCACACCCTTGCAGAGGGGTTTTGGCGAAGAAGAGAGTCAAGCTCCTGAAGATGATGTCCCGACAGAACTTGTGGAAATTGCAGCCCCAAAGCGACGAAACGGCGTTAAACTCCCTCGCAAAGCTCTGGCGATGGTTCCGCCTCAATCGAGACGTATGATCAAGGAGATTAAAGATGAGACGGCTACGACGGGTGTAAATGCAAGGAAGTCCCTACCTCCTTCCCTTAAACATCCGGAGGCAGTATCCCCTTTCCTGCATGATATTCAGGCCGTTTCAAATTATTTAACCACGCTTCCGTATGAAAAGATGGATTAGTTTGCTCTATGCCTCTGTCGCTTCGGCCAGCTTTGCTGCCTGGTCCTCTGACGTCAAGGCGTCAATCATTTCATCGAGGGCTTCCCCTTCCATAATTTGCTGAATCTTGTAAAGGGTCAGGTTGATGCGATGATCACTTACGCGCCCTTGAGGGAAGTTATAGGTGCGAATGCGTTCCGAGCGGTCTCCTGAGCCAACTTGGGTTTTCCGGCTGGCTGCCCGTTCTGCCTGTTTTCGTAGGCGTTCAGCTTCATAAAGGCGGGCGCGCAAGATTTTCATGGCTTTGGCGCGGTTCTTGTGTTGAGACCGCTCATCTTGCTGGGTAACCACAACGCCGGAAGGAATGTGGGTAATCCGCACGGCGCTGTCTGTGGTGTTAACGTGCTGGCCGCCTGCGCCTGAGGCCCGGTAAACATCAATGACCAGGTCTTTTTCATCAATATGAATGTCAACCTCTTCGACTTCCGGCAGAACGGCCACGGTTGCAGCAGACGTATGGATGCGGCCGCTGGCTTCTGTTTCAGGGACGCGCTGGACACGGTGGACGCCTGATTCATATTTCAGGCGTGCATAAACGCCTTTACCTGTAATGGATACACTGGCTTCCCGAATACCACCAATGCCCGTTTCGTTCATATCGAGGATTTCACAGGCCCAGCCTTTAATTGTGGCATAGCGTTGGTACATACGGAGAAGGGCAGCTGCAAACAACCCGGCTTCTTCGCCGCCTGTGCCGGCCCGTACTTCCAGAATGACGTTGCGTTCATCGTCCGCATCTTTGGGAAGAAGGCGAATTTTAAGGGAAAGTTCAAGGTCGGGCAGTTTGTTTTTCAGCTCCTGAAGTTCTTGTGCAGCAAGGTTTCCCATATCTTTATCTGTTGAAGGGTCAGCCAGCATGGCTTCCAGGCTCGCGATTTCCTTTTCTGTGTTTTTGAGGAGGGTAATGGCTTCTGCAATGGGCGTGAGATCTGAATATTCCTTGGAAAGCCTGGCAAATTCCTGTGGGTCGCTGACGGTACTTGTGGCTAAGGCGTCCTGCAAATCACGGTAATGGTCCAGGAGGCGTTCCAGTTTAACAGAAAATGACACAGATATATCCTTACCTTATTGTTTAAAAGTATCCACAAGATAGTCTTTCAAGCCAGCAAACGCTACCCGTTTTTGTTCCCCTGTGTCCAGATGGCGAACGGTTGCCTGGGAGGTTGCGATTTCATCCGTTCCCACCAGGATGGCAGCGCAGGCGTTTGCTTTATCAGCCCGTTTCATCCGCTTGCCCACATTTCCTGAATAAGAAAATTCGACCATAACGCCTTGCTGGCGCAAGCCCATGGTGAGCTGAAAGGCTGTTTCCATGGTTTCTTCCCCGACAGCGATAACGGCCACGGGGCGAGGTTGTTTCGGTACTCGGTCAAGCATCAGGGCAACCCGGTCAACGCCCATAGCCCAGCCAACAGCTGGCGTTTCTGGGCCCCCCATTTGAGCAATAAGTCCATCATACCGTCCACCCGCCAGGACAGTTCCTTGGGAGCCTAAGTCTGTCGTTGTGAATTCAAAGGCGGTGTGGCAGTAATAATCCAGCCCGCGAACCAGGAGAGGGTTGCGCTTGTAGGCAATACCTAAACCATCAAGGCCACGGCAAACCTTGTTAAAAGCTTCCCGGGAGGTATCGGAAAGGTAGTGGTCAAAGGCTGGCGCATGGGTAATTAATTTCTGGTCTTCAGGGTTTTTTGAATCCAGGATGCGTAAAGGGTTATGGGTGAGCCGTGTTTGGCTGTCAGCGGATAGCTGGCTGCTTAAGGGGGTAAAGTAGTCAACTAATGCCTGGCGATAAGCCTGTCGGCTGGCTGTGTCCCCGATGGTATTAATCTCCAGGACTGTTCGGGACAAGACCCCAAGTTGGCTCAAGATCTGTACACCCAAGGCAATTGTTTCGACATCGACCAGAGGGTCTGCAATGCCAAGGCATTCGACGCCAATCTGATGAAATTGGCGGGTGCGGCCCTTTTGGGGGCGTTCATAGCGCATCATCGGGCCGTCATAAATCAGCTTTAAGGGCATAGATTGGGTAAGGCTGTTGGAAATAACAGCCCGCGCTACGCTGGCCGTGCCTTCCGGGCGTATGGTGAGGCTCTCGCCTCCCCGATCCTCAAACGTATACATTTCCTTGCCGACAATGTCGGTTGTTTCTCCCAGCGTGCGCTTAAAGACAGACGAATACTCAATAACTGGCGTTGCAATCGGTTCGTAGCCATATTTTTGAGCCACCGTGTATGCAATATCCCGGATCCATTGGTGTTTCCGGTAATCTTCACCCAAGAGATCATGGGTGCCGCGTACGGGTTGAATCATCTTTTCTGACATAGCCTCTATCCTCTCTGTTATCAGGGATCATATCGGGTTTTAGGACAAAGGACAAAGCAGAATATTCCTTCAACAGGAGCCTTATCAAAACTCCATTTTTCGTTGAATGCTTGAGGATTTTGGGGTTATTCTCAGAAAAACTCAAGGAATTGCGTTTTTATATAGGGGAGCTGAGATAAACATGAGGAGAATGAACAGGCTTTTGGTATTAAGTATCACCCGTATTTTCTCAGTCTTCATGTGCGCAAGCCTCTGTTTAGGCGCGCAGTCCTTCCCGTTAAAATCTCTACCTTCTGCGCTCAATGAAGCGGCCTCATCTGTGCCTATTGGAGACAACCTCCATGTTGCGGTATATGACTTTATCGTCGTTGCCTTGTTGAAGGCAAAGAAAGTTTCCCAAAAGGAGGTTAAGAGAATTGCTCAAGAGGAAGCCAGCATCTTGGCAAGCTCAGAACCACTTAAATCCCATGAGGCTGCCATTATGGAATCTTCTTTTTCGCATATCCTTAACGCCCTATGCGCTTATAAAAAGACATGTAAATCTATTTGCCTCTATCAGAAAGATGGGCTCGCTATTGGAATTACGTCTGAGAACTGGGATGAAATAAGTAAGGTTCGACCCAGAAAAAGCTATGCTACGTTAAGTGTTCCACCTGTATCGCAGCTTGGGTTAAAAGAGATCTTGAGAGGAGAAGATAAAACTTACTACGAAGCCATACTGGCTGTGTATCTTGACCAACACAACATCGCCTCCCTGTCTTTCGGTCCTGTTGGGGCTGCAAAAGGAAAAAGACCCATTGGCTACGTAAGGTATATCTTTACCTTCGACATCCTTTAAAAATATTTTTAGCGCTCTGTTATATAGAAGAAAGTAAAGAACAAGCCAGGAAGATGCTACATGGAGGTAGTTTTACCCTCTAAGTCATCTTTTTTTGCGTTTGCGAGGTTTGATGGAAGCTTCCGGCTGCGGGGGGGTCGGCGTGACCTGGTACAAGAAAACGTCTACTCCTTCTGGCAGCCAGGACATGGGAAGGTTATACGTTTTGATAAGCATGAATTGCCGATGCGCTGGCAGCGGAAGAACACTGATGACTTTTACAGCATGGTCTAAAGTGCCGAAACGGTCCATCAATGACTGAATGAGCGGGGCAGGGAAAGCAATGCCAGAGATGAAACAAACGGTTGCCTCTGACAGGCTTGCGGACGAGATGTCCTGATTCAGAAAGACAAGGTCGCGGCCATGGATGATGTGGTCGTCTGCTGTGGCTTGCTTACGGCAGGATTCGGCAATTATCCAGCGGGTTTTAGATAACTCAATGCCAACGCTTCGTTTGACAGCCGTTGTCAGGTAGACTTGCAAGGTCAGTTTGCCAACGCCCGAGCCTAAATCATAAAAAACATCTTGCCTTGACAGATTGAGGTCGTCCAGGATGTGGGCTGCACTATCGTAAGGGATTTCCCCATATTGGGGGTGTCCCCCAGCTTTGAGGATGGCGTCTATTTCTTCAGCGGGAATGATATACCCCCCTTTGTTTTCGTAAATCATTTGCAAGTAAGCTTTGGGGTCGGCAGGTTCTGCGAATGACGGGGGGCAACTGAGGCAGAAGCCCAGGAAAAAAGGTAACAAAAATTTCATTCTGATTGGTCCAGTTAGATAAAGGATATAATGATTTTGAGAATATTTTCAGGAGAAAGCAAGACGCTACAAAAACAGGATCAAGACAAGGGAACTTGGCCCCAATTATCGTTAAGGGATTATTTCAGTAAACGACTGGGAAGATATTTTATGAACCGTTGATCTATCAAGTATCAGGAGCGCTTTTTAAGAACCCCTTAGTATTTTCCTCTTAAACACAATCGGCTGTTTCCTTATGATCACAATGATCACCTAATCCCGAAAGATCGTAGCATATTTTGGAGAATCTGCCCAGCAAAGTGGCGAGCAAAGACCTCATTTGGGGACTTATAACGGTATTCAAACCCATCAGGCTCCAACGAATGCTTCTTATAAAAGCCTTGGGCATCAATACGGCCTGTACCTGTTTCCCAATAGATCATCTCCGTACCTCCCTCAAAAGCCTCGTTCAACGCATATTTAATGAGCTTGCGGGCAATACCCTTCTTGCGCGCGTCCGGGTTAACAAAAAGACCGTCAACAGTAATACTTTCCTGTCCGTGTTTATTTAAGAAACAATCACTATGGGAGATTAATCCATCAATAGCAGATGTTTGAGGATTGTAATGAACATAAATTTTTCCCCCTTTTGCTAAAAGGTTTGTAACACAAGCATAAAATAATCCTGGGACTTTCATGGCCTTATTAAATTCACCATATAAAGCTGCCGTCTGTGATAAAAATGGCGAATCAAGAGATAATATTGTATGGATATTTTCTGTAGATATTTCCTGTTTCTGCAACGAATTTAAAGCGGCTTCTTTACTAAGGCAGTAAGTTAGGGATTTTCGGGAAAACCCTGCAGCCTTTAATAGCTCTTCAATTGAGTCTATTAAACCGTTAGGAACATTAACGGATATCCTTGTAATTGGGTTTTCACGGCATGTCTCTTTAGCCCATTGCTGGACGCGAGTGGCCAAATCAGGGACATTCCTCAGAAGATCTTCTATGTTTTCTCTGTGTATTTCATCCACACGGTAATAAGGACCTGAGAAGGCCGTGCTTACTATCCCACTTCCTGAAAGTAAAGGAAGATCTAAGCCAGGTATGTTCGCAGTGATACGGTTTATGGCGATATGTTCTTTTTCCTCTGGAACCTCACTTGGGGAAGCATCCATGGCTATTACGATAGAGAAAAAAGCAATGTATAACCCGAAAATCTTGGTAACGCTTGGACGGGTTAATTGGGGTGTAAGATATGTTATCATGATAGAACCTCCCATTTTTAGCTTTATTTTATCACAATAGTCTTCTTCATACAAAACTTGGGACAATATGCAGCAGAGAGGTGGGTTATGATAAGGGAACCTGGTCCCAATTTCCATTAAGGGATTGTTTCCAGTAAACAACCGGATGGCCGCTTTGTTGGTAGTGTTTATGGCGCTCTTGAGCAGCGGCCAAGGCAGCGGGATCATTTCCATCAAAAATATCAACGCACCGGGTGTAGCCTGACAGGTCGTGAACAGATTGCCCACCTGTCAAAACAAGGACGGTCGCGTTATTTTTGTTGACAGGCGTGAGGGTAAGCCAAACGGGGTTGTCTTTCGGATCATCCAGTTTGTTCCCCTCCATGCTGTGGGGTAAAAATGCGCCAGAGGAATAAGTCCACAAGGCGGCGTTTAACGCTTGCATGTGTTCCACCGTGTCTGTCAGGACGAGGGCACGCAAGCCCCCGCCATAAACTTTTTCCAGTATCTTCGGCAACACTTTTTCTAAAGGATGGGTCGTCAGGTGATAGAGCGATACCTCTGCCTTGGCATTACTCATAATGCGTCTGGATCCACTGGTTCAATAACCTGACGCCAAAAGCTGTTGCCCCCTTGACACTTAACGGACGGCCTTTTTTATCCCAGGCGGTTCCCGCAATGTCCAGATGTGCCCAAGGTACCTTGTTGACAAAGCGTTGTAAAAATTGGGCGGCCGTAATGCTGCCGGCACCCCGGCCGGAGCCAATATTCTTAACATCAGCAACGCCTGAATCAATATCTTTGTCATAGGCTTCCCCCAAGGGCAGACGCCAAAGCTTTTCACCGGTGACGTCCCCGGCTTCTTGGAGGCGTTTTGCTAACGTATCGTTATTAGAAAAAAGCCCGGCATGCTCA
The DNA here is from genome assembly GCA_021323455.1 of Alphaproteobacteria bacterium. Classification (GTDB taxonomy): domain Bacteria; phylum Pseudomonadota; class Alphaproteobacteria; order Paracaedibacterales; family VGCI01; genus VGCI01. The sequence continues at coordinate 13,269 of JAJONN010000032.1, forward strand.
TGGCCCAGCGAGATAACAATCGCGCCCGTTAAGGTTGCCAAGTCAACAATGGCTTCGGGCTTAAAGCGATCTTGGGTGTACCATAAGGCATCCGCCAAGACCAGTCGGCCTTCTGCGTCCGTATTTAATATTTCAATCGTTTGCCCTGACAGGGAAGTGACAATGTCGCCTGGGCGTTGGGCGGATCCAGAAGGCATGTTCTCTGTTAAGCCCATGACGCCAACGACATTGACTTTAGCCTTGCGCCCAGCAAGGGCGCGCATCAGTCCCAGCACCACGCCAGACCCTGCCATGTCGTATTTCATGTCATCCATATCCTGGGCTACTTTGAGTGAAATGCCGCCTGTGTCAAAGGTAACGCCCTTGCCAACGATGGCAAGTGGAGCTTGGCCTTTTGCGCCCCCATTCCAGGATAAAACGACCAGCTGGGATTCCCGGATGCTTCCTTGCCCTACGCCAAGCAGGGCATTCATACCCAGTTTTTTCATTTCCGCTTCATTTAAAATCTCGACGTCAACCCCAAGAGTTTTAAGCTCTTGTGCAATTTTGGCAAGGCTTTCCGGGTAAATAACATTTGGTGGTTCCGAGACGACATGGCGCGTCAAGAAAACACCTTCTGCAATCTCACGGAGAGGCTCAAATGCTTTTTTTGCGGCTTCTGGCGATTTTGTCATAAACCCAAGGGTTTTGAGCTGCGTTTTGTCCTCTTCCTGTTTCTTGGTCTGATACTTATCAAACTTCCAATTACGCAGCAAGGCGCCATAGGCAAGGTGGGCTGTGGCCGTATCTTCATCCAGTTCCTGGGTGATGAGCGCGGGGAGATGGACCGTTGCGGATTCGTCTTGGCATTTTTCTAAAGAACAGGTGACTTTAGCGCCCAATTCTTCGAGAGCAAGGGAGGTAATATCTTTCTCCATGCCAAGGCCAACAAGAATAATTTCTCTGAGGTTCAGCCCGCTAGGCGCTGTAAGGCGGACTGCCTGGTCTTTCTTGCCTTTAAAACCCTTTGTGGCAATGGCACGGGTTAATGAGCCGCTGGTT
>JAJONN010000033.1 GCA_021323455.1 Alphaproteobacteria bacterium
TATTCTCCAACCATTAACCAAACTTTCTGCAGCTTTAACGGGCGCAATAAGTGGCCTTTTAAAGACAATGAGAGACCAGGGTCCACCCTTCACTATATATGGCCCCCTACCTGACAAAGACCTACTGATCCGCCTTCCCGTACACCTGCTGGCTGAAATTGGAGAATTTCTGTCACCTAAAGACTTTACTCATTATTGTCTGCTTTTAAAAAAAGCAGGCCACTCCGAGAAAATTCCCCGCAGAGCTCTTTCCCTTAGATTAACAACCTCTGAGATATGGTTGGATCATCATCTACCTGAGTTAAGCTGCATCCCCGAGCTTACGATTTGGCACGACGCGTCGAGCACGATAGGAGATGAGGACATTGGGCATTATACTCGTTCCTTACCTCATATTAAGAAGATGGATTTGGGGTGCTTCTTCAGTTCAAAAACTGTTTTAACGGATGGTGGCCTTAAGCATATTGGCACTCTTGCCAAGCTTCAGGAACTTATTTTGCGATACCACAACGGAGTAACAGATGAGGGGCTTAAGCATATTGGCACTCTTGCTAAACTTAAGAAGCTTGAGTTGGGTTTCCTGAGCAAAGTAACTGGTGTTGGCTTTCAGCACCTCAGGGGCCTCTTGGCCCTTCAGCGCCTTCAGTTGGCGTCTATGGCGTTAAAAGATGCAGATATTCAGCATCTCAGTGGTCTACGGGCCCTTCGACAACTTGAATTGGACGATATGGATGGGATAACAGACGCTGGTCTTCAGCATCTCAGTGGCCTATCGGCTCTTGAGAGCCTTCAGTTGAAAAGTTTGCAGAGGATGACAGACGAAGGCATTCAACATCTCAGTGGCCTAACCGCCCTTCGGCAACTTGAATTGGTATTTATGGATGAGATAACAGACGCTAGTCTTCAGCATTTGAGTGGCCTGGCCCTTGAGAGCCTTGAGTTGAATAGTTTGAAGAGGGTGACAGATGGAGGCATTCAGCCTCTCAGTGGCATACCCGCCCTTCGACAACTAAAATTAATGTTTATGGATGGGATAACAGGTACGGGCCTTCAGCATCTCAGTGGCCTACCGGCCCTTCGACAACTTGAATTGCTATACATGGATAAGATAACAGACGCGGGCCTTCAGCATCTCCATGGCCTCCAAGCCCTTCGACACCTTACATTGGGATATATGGATAAGATAACAGACACGGGTCTTGAGCATCTCCGTGGCCTACCGGCCCTTGAGAGCCTTGAGTTGAAATATTTGGAGGGGGTGACAGATAGAGGCATTTTGCAGCTAAATGGGCTACTCGCCCTTCGACACCTTGAATTAATAGGAATAAAGAAGGTGACAGGTGCAGGTCTTCAACGCCTAAGCCCTCCGGTTCTTAAGAACCTTATGTTGTGTGGTTTGGAGGGCGTAACGAGCATGCCCCTTCTGGAGGGTCTGCCGACCCTTCGGGAACTTACGCTTGAATTCGCCTTTTCTGAGTTTAAATTGATAGCCGCTGATCTTCGACTGACAGCCGCTGATCTTCGACGTCTAATGCGTCTGCGGCAACTCCAACACATTACGTTGCGCGCACCAGGAATTTTTCAGGACTTACATCGTGTTGTAGCCTGATGTGCTGCTCCCAGATCTTCAACACCTGGCATACAGGGTTGTGGCTTTTGGGTTTTGAGCTGTCTATAAGTTGGTGAGGGAGCCTGTTAAGCAGCAGCGCCCTCATCATACGCGATGACTTCACACCCATCTCCAAATTTGACACCCTTAAAACTGGTATGTGGCTTTCGTTAAGACCACCTTAACGGTTTTACTGTTAAGATAAATTGGTAAATCTTAAAAACGATGGGGGTCACATGATTTTACTTGGACGGTTGTTTCTTGCTTTTATTCTTTTTACGTCATTGTCCAACGATGTTATGGCACAGCAAAAAGCCCCTTATAGTGCCTGGTTAAACGCCCTAAAAGGTATTGAGAGCGCTATTAAAGAGGTAGAGAAATCTCAAGAGGCAGTAAAAGACAACCCTCAGTTAGCGAAAGAAGAACTTGAGGCAGCAACAGCGGGGCTTAAGGCAATAAAAAAACATCTTAACCTGCTTAAAAAACAGATTGAGGAACATGCCAAGTCATAAATATAGATGACCCCCACCGGTGCGGTGGGGCACGTTTGCGTTCAAGGTGTGAGCTGACCTACGTCATGGCTTGTATTTTTTGATTTCTTCAATGATACCTTCAACGGAAGACAGCCTCATGCCCGCCGTGCGGGCGATGGGCTCAGAAACGCGAAGGGTTTGGGTGTGGGCTGTTGGGTTAATGCCCAATTCGGGAAGGGTCAATGGTTCAATGGGCTTTTGCCTTGATTTCATAATGTTGGGCAAGGTGGCGTACCGGGGCGTGTTCAGCCGCAAGTCAGCGCTGATGACAGCGGGTAAGGGCAGGGCGAGGGTTTCCAGCCCACCATCGACTTCCCGTGTTGCCAGGCAGTTTCCCTTTTCGATCTCTAGTCTTGACACGAAGGTTGCCTGGGGCCAGTCGAGAAGGGCAGCGACCATTTGAGCCACCTGATTGCAGTCATCATCAATGGCCTGTTTGCCGAACAAAAAAAGGTGGGGTTGTTCGCGGTTTGCAATGGCCGTCAGAATTTGAGCGATGGCCAAGGGTTCGGGAGAATCGGACATATAGATATGGATGCCTCGGTCAGCCCCTAACGCCAGCGCATGGTGGATAATGTCTTGCGTGGGGGCAGGGCCTATAGATACCCCAATAACTTCTGTGGCAATGCCTTTTTCTTTCAGGCGGATTGCTTCCTCAACGGCAATTTCATCAAAAGGATTCATAGCCATTTTAACATTATGGGTTTCAACGCCTGATCCATCGCTCTTCACGCGGACCTTAACGGCGTAGTCAACGACCCGTTTGATGCCGACCAAAATTTTCATGGTGTCTCAGTTCCTTGCTTGTCTCTGGTACACTGGTTCATGAGGGCTGCTGTTCTCTTCCACAAGGGGGGAGGTACAACAGCCTGTGTAATGACAAAGTCATTCTCCCCGCGATTTTCCAGGAACCCATAAGACATCCTTTTTGCCGTTGTCATTCATGTGGCGGCATAAGACAAACAAGAGATCAGACAGCCTGTTGAGATATTTGATGGCTTCTGCGTTAAGGCGCTGGGTGTGGTGCAATTTAATGAGCGCGCGTTCTGCCCGTCGGACAACCGTGCGGGCTACATGAAGGGCAGCGCTTTCCCTTGAGCCACCCGGCAACACGAAGGAGCGTAACGGCTCAAGAGGCGCGTTAAACTTGTCAATTTCTGTTTCAAGAAACGCAACCTGGGCGGCAATCATCCGCAAGGCATCGGGCTTTTCTTCGGGTGTGCATAAATCAGCCCCAAGATCAAACAAATCGTTTTGAATGCGGGTCAGCAAGATAGCGATGGCTTCAGGCGCATATTGTTTTGCCCATCCAATAACGGCGTTGGCTTCGTCCACTTCCCCAATCGCTTCAATGCGGGCGTCTGACTTTGAAACGCGGTCGCCAGATCCAAGAGACGTTTCCCCTTTGTCGCCCCCGCGCGTATAAATGCGTGTTAAATGGACCATCTTTACCTCCCGAAGGTCAGCATGAGTATAAATAAAATAAGGGCTAGGGCTTGAAGAAGGATGCGTCCCTGCATCGCCCGGTTCCCATATTGGCGGTTGAATTCCCCTCCCTTGAGCAAGGCAAACAACCCGAACGCCAATGTTCCCGCTGTTGCTGCCAAAGCAAGGAGAAGGCTAATGAAGATGAATGACTGACCCATAAGAATAGCATACCATAAATGAAACCGATTGTCAGTCGGTGTAAGGGGGAGGTCGAAATGAGGAGGATATGGTTATTTTTTACTTCTCAAGGAGATTGGCTCGCTCACCAGCGCCAACAAGTTGCGCCCTTACTTTGCCAATCTGCATTCTTTACAATATGTTAGGTTAAGGTTGTTTGCGAGCCTGTAAAAGTTCACAAATATCTCTATATAAACCTTAAGGCTTAACTAGCAATTCAGATATGCTTTCTTTAAACAAGATATTTCTTTAATTTATAAAGGTTGGTGGTTCTTTTTTGTTACCCTCGCACTCTAATCTTTGGAAATAGATAGACCCTATGGTGTCTAGGTATATGTTGCGTCAAAAAGTAAAGGGCAAGCGCAACGATTTAGAATTGACAAAATCATCTACATTCTATCATTGATAAAAAGCAGAAAAAGAAAATAAGGGAGTGATAATACATGGGATTATTTTCCTCTTTGAACCGTGAGCAAAAGCAAGCCATTGGACTCTTACAAGTCGGTACCTTCCTAGAATATTTTGACTTGATGCTTTACGTGCATATGGCGGTTCTTCTCAATGAGATTTTTTTTCCTAAAACAGACCCCCATACGGCATCCCTTTTAACGGCTTTTGCTTTATGTTCTAGCTTGGCTTTTAGGCCCATTGGCGCCTTGATTTTTGGGTGGATTGGAGACCGTATAGGGCGCAAGCCGACGATTATTATTACAACAACCATGATGGCCATCTCCTGTATTGTTATGGCTAACCTTCCAACCTACGCCCAAATCGGTATAACCGCTTCCTGGATTGTGACCATATGCCGAATTTTCCAAGGCATGTCCTCTATGGGAGAAATCGTAGGGGCGCAGATTTACCTAACGGAAAGCATTAAGCGCCCGGCACGTTTCCCAGTTGTGGCATCTATTGGGATTATTGAGGACTTAGGAACTTTGGCTGCTCTTGGCATTGCTTTTTTTGTCCTGTCTTTTAATATGAATTGGCGTTATGCCTTTTGGGCAGGGGCAGCTATTGCAATTGTTGGGGCAATTGGCAGAACACGTCTTCGGGAAACACCCGCCTTTCTTGAGATGAAAGCAAAGCAACTAAAAAAAGACGTTGAGCAAGCAAACATTGAAAATGACCCCGATGGGCCAGAGGCTGGTGCAGCATTTAATGTAACTTGGAAAGAAAGCTTAAATTATAAGACATTGACGTCATACTTTTTTATATCTTGCGGAGGACCTTTTTCCTTTTATGTAGTATTCTTCCATTTTATTCCTATCTTGGAAGAAAGATTCGGCTATAGCTCAACAGATATTGTAAAACATAATTTTTTTCTAGCTTGTGCTGAGTTCATTGTCGGCACTATTTTGATGTACCTAGTTTATTGGATTCATCCTCTAAGAATTCAAAAAATAAGAACAGCTATAGCTCTCTTGTTACTGACATTGCTGCCTTTTTTAATGATGTCTGTAACAAGCCATGTACACTTATTTTTAATACAATTCCTCATACTGATGTTTGCACTACAACCGTTCCCATCTAATCCTATATTTTTCTTCCACTTTCCGATTTATTGCAGGTTCAGGTGCGCGACGTTGTTATTTTCCATCGCAAGGGCGCTTATGTATGTGGTCACATCATTTGGCACAATATATTTAGTTAGTTTCTTTGGTTATTTTGGAATCTGGTTTATGGCTTTACCAATAGCTATTGCGTCCCTGTATGGTCTTAAACATTTTGAAAGGTTAGAGCGACAACTTAAATTATATCCCAATCTTTCTCCAATTTCTCTTTGGAAAAGTTAAGGAGGACAAGCCATAAAAGTATGGCGAGATTATGTTCATAATTAATAATTTGATCTACGAGCGAGGGTTATCTCCTTCTCCTCCGTTTAAGAGGAAGTCTTCGCTTGCTTCATCTGGTTCTATGTTAAAGCGATAGATAAATAAATTAGATAACATCCGTGCTGCTGTTGGTGATAATTCTTGTGAGCCTGTTTCTAAGTGCCTTAACGTATTTGCTTTAAAGCCCGTAACTTCTTCAAATTGCTTGCGGGTGAACCCTAATCTTTCGCGTAAGAAACGGACTCTCTTTCCCGGTTCGGGGCATATATTTTTTTTATTCATCGAAAAGCTCTTTTATAGAATCGTTACCTCATCGCTACGGTAAAATGTAACGGTTTAGCATCTTGAGTCATCTTAAAACTGTTTTAAAAATTAATATAAATCTGTAAAAAGCTTTCGTTAAAACCTTGCACCTTCTCAGGAAATAGCGAAAATCCAAGGTTTCTTATGTCTACACTTGTTGCCACTATAGAAGATCTTTGCCCCGCCTCGTTGGAAAATTTAAGTTTATGGGTGCTAAATAATTACGTTAAAAATAAAGTGCAGTATATCAATAAATATGGGCAAAACTTGATTGTTTAATATGTGGGTAAAAATTTATCTTTTTACAAAAATTAATAAAATAAATTTTGAAGAAGTTTATCCCCCGTAGTTAATTTCGGAATTATAATAAAACTTAAAATTATCTTATTGTAAAACAATACACCATAAACGCCATATAAAAATAACTGGCAAGGGGGTGGCATTAAAGAATGGTACAACAACTTATAGATGAAAACATTATATCGTCCTCTGCTTATAAAATCAAACATATTAGGCGTATTTCAGGTATTCTAGGAGTCAGTTTAACACACTGATTTTTCATGATAATGTTTTTAGTTTTTTGTTATTTTTTTTCCCTTTGATAATCAGGGCGCAAGAAAAGTGGAGATCAATTTATCTTCTCCAGACAGTCATAACTTATTACTCCTCAAGACTGCTTTATGGAATTTTGACTTATAAGTCATTTATATGTTGACTTATAAGTCACTTTTAACCTATCTATAATAGGAATCATTAGCTTATATGCCTTAATTTCATATATAGGGGGGTGCCATGTCAGAAATTTCCGATCATTCAAAACCTAAGAAGAAAAAAGCTTCCCACTTAAAGCTTGTTATTTCCAATCCACCGCCTGATAAAACTCTTTTCAACACTAAAGATTCAAATACGGGGTTTGCAGCTGAAATTCAAAAAATAGGACATTCCCATTATGCGCTGATTGCCCATGATCCTTTCCATCACCTGGGCTATCGAATCGTCCTAGAACTCCATGATAATCAAGATGAAGAAGGACCCAAGTCTGTAACCTGTCACTTTCCTGATATGGTTGCTGAAGAATTAAACCAGTTTGTTGGAGAAGATGAAACGCTTTACGCTCTGATCCTCATTCAGTTTCAAATGAAGATTTTAACACAGATACTTTTATTTTGTCAGGATCTCAACGTTTTAAACTTGATCATCTATGCGAATGATACGTCTGAAGGACATGCTTTAGGGATTTATGATATCTTGGTGGCCTACGAAGACAGGATTCCCACGCTAGCAGGAACAAAAACACAAATGGTCATTCCGGTAACTCGGAAAACCTTTAACAAATGGGTAGATCATATGAAGCAGGCTAACCAAGATTTTCGGCAAGCGTTATGGGAAGACCAACGTTGCAACCCTTCTATTCAAGCGTATTTAAAATTAGATCCTACCTTAAGATTCTTCGGTTAGAATTTATGAATGCAGCATCATTTAGAAAAACCCAGAAAAATAGGTAGATAGCTGCACTGCAATTTTTAAGGCATCCCGTTTATCTGTTTTGACACGGCCGCTCGCTGAGACTTCAATTGATGCAGCGTGAACACCGATAATATCACTCCCGTTATTAGGGGGGTAGCGATGTAAATGAATCCCTGAAAAGCCTGCTTCTTAAGCCGTCTTGATTATAGCTTCCGGGAAATGGTTGCAGATATAGCTGAGTCATCCCACTGGGTTGGATAGCATGCTATCGCATTTAACAATTTCACCTTGGCAAATACCGACACAGCAGTATGTCTTTTTATGGACATCTATTCCTATGTATACTATCTTTCCTGTATCATCTCTTATATTAGTCATTACCTTATCCCCCATTTAAGTTCGTCGTTTTAGAAATTTGAACCTTAAAGGGGGAAATGGGCTTTATTAATGCCTTATTACAAACTTTTGGGAAGCGGAAACCGTTGTCTATGTGGTTGCCCGGCTTGAATAATCCGGGATTTAAATGATGCTTTCCAAACTAGTTCTAAATCTCTCAACCTATATGCATGATCTCTTTAAGCGTTTGAACACGACTGGTTTTAAGGCAAGATATAATTCCTTGCATTTCTTGGAAAAGTGCCTCATTTTTTGAGGCCAAGGTATCAGAAGTTTTTAGCCCCCTCTCAAAAATTTCAACCGACTTTGATGCCAGGGAAGAAATCTCTGCTTTAGACATTTCGCCACCTACTTCATTTACTAAGCTTGCTTTGTTATAATAAGATACGCCAAGTATTGCCATCAAGTCTATGCGGTGGCTCAATTCTTGGTCGCTGGCCTGGTTGTTAGCGATAGCACAATCTTTTTCTAAATAGCGCTCGATGGCTACAATGGCGTCATCGTAATGAGTAAAATAGATACCAGAGTTCCCCTGACCGCTAGTCCGTAGATGGTCAGCCAGGCTCTTTGCTGAAGCAGCACGAGCATAGGTGAGATAAAAGCTATTTAATTCCTGATCTTCTAGAGAAATTTCGGTCCCCGGGAGAAAGGCTATAGGTACCTTTTGCTGAACAAAGGCATATAGATCGAGAGGATCGCTTTCTACCTCGCGGACTAAATGATAAGTAAAAGCCCCACCCTCCAACATTTCCTGGACTGTATGGTAACAATCTGGCAGGTGTATGACTGGAGGGCTATCATATTCTGCTTGGTCCATCCCCCAAGCTTTAGGAACGAATAGAGCTGTAGTTATTATCAACAGAGACGCAGCGAGTCTTTTATAATTTTTCATCTTTTTGCCTCCTTATTATGATTGCATTCCTTAGTCCCAATGTGTGGACTATACTAAGCACGGTTACAAACTGAGTTATTTTTTGTCCTGTAGAGTGATCTTTCAGCGTTATGTCATTACGAGGAGGGCGAAGCGCGACGTGGCAACCTCTGTATTTTTTTGCCCCTTAAGATGGTCGCGTCGCGCTTCGCGCAACGAGGGAATGTGGGAAGCTGAAACCGAATTTATGACCGAGTTTAGTCTAATTTGAGATGGTGATTTTTGCTAGCTCGCAGCGAGATGACCTTTTTTATTACTATAGACCTAAGGTAAGGAGATCGCATCATTAAAAATGTCGCGCCCGGCTTCTAAGGTTTTGTAACGTTTCTTTGGTGCGAAAACGAACAAAACCTAGGGGCCAGGATAAGGTGCATAAGACCACTTTACAAAAGCGGACAGAGCTACCCTTTCCTTACAGGCTGTGGATTTCTTGGCCAGAAAAGCCTGTAATCCTGGAAATTTTTTCCATATCCATGCTCTCTTGAACCATCCTACGGGCTATGGATTTCTTTTCTTCCAGGTACTTCTGTCTTTCTTCTTCTCTGCCTTCTTCTCTTCCTTCTTCTCTTCCTTCTTCTCTTCCTTCTTCTCTTCCTTCTTCATAAGAATCTTCAATTATGGTTTGCCTGACCCGAATAGCGTCTAGATATTCGTCATAGGCTTCCAGCTCAGCCACCGTATAAGCTGATTCTTCTGCAAGTTCAATCGCTTTGATCACTTCAGGGCTGTCTTTAAATTCTTCCGGAATGTCCTTCAGGTCTTTTGTTTCCCTTAAAAACCGCATCCATAATACGCCTATTTTCCGGTGTTCAAGCGTCCTGGGGTTGAACTTGGGTAATTCCAGGAACAAAAGCTCTATTCCTTCCAAGGTCTTGTCCAGGTCTTTCGTATTGGTTAACCGATAATGATGGAACCAGTCTTGCGTTTGTTGCTCAAACGATTCATTAACAATCGCAAGCCCATAAACGGGACACAATGTGGAATATGTTTTGCCCGCTTCCAGTTGCTGGACATACGCTTTGGAAGTGCCAAACAGGAAGCGCTTCAGGAAGCTTTTACTCCAGGTCATCTGCATTTCCACGATAAAAACCCGTCCGTTTTGGTCTGTACACTTGACATCAACAATGGTGTTCTTCATGGAAGGGATGCGGGGGGATTGTTCTGGGGTCAGGTAGGTGAGGGATTCAATCAAGCCGTCTTCAGGCAACGGCAAAATATTATTTAAAAAGCTTTTGATTAAATCGGGGTGTTGACCGAAGATCTTCTTGAAGACCAGATCCGAGCGGGGATCCAGGAAGCGGGGAGATTTTAAAGGCATGGGCACGTTCATCCTTAATCATGAGGGGACATCGTATGGGTAACAGGATAACATATGAGGGCTTCTAAAATGAAGGGCAGCTTCTGGGGCGAGCAAATGGAGGAAACCTAAGTCAAAACGGACTGAATATCCTCTTCAGAAAGACCTATTACATTTTGGGTCTCTTCAACACTCATTCCTCTTTTGAGCATCTTGCGGGCCATCTCCTTTTTCGTTCTTTTTTCTTTCTTCTTCCAGTTTTGCTTCGTTCTTTTTTCTTTCTTCTTCCAGTTTTGCTTCGTTCTTTTTTCTTTCTTCTTCTAGTTTTGCTTCGTTCTTTTTTCTTTCTTCTTCCAGTTTTGCTTCGTTCTTTTTTCTTTCTTCTTCTAGTTTTGCTTCGTTTTTCTTTCTTTCTTCTTCCCTGCCTTCTTCCCTGCCTTTTTCCAAGCCCCGCACCACAGCAGCGTGGAATTCATCACGGTCATTGTAGATCTGTTTCAGGTAATAAGCATAGCTGTCCCTCTGCTTGTCAGCGACCCTTTGCATATAGGGGGAATGGAACGTCTCAGGGATATGGTCGTATTTCATGACATACAGCCAATCATCGATTTCTTTTTCCAGGCGGTCATCAAATAGGGGAACCGAGATAAAAAAGTACTCAGGCAGGATATTGGTGGCATCACAAATGATTTTGCCTGTTTCTGGATCCTTGACGTGAACGGTTAGCCTTTCCTTGGTTTCTATTTCCCGGATAATTGTTTGGCCATGATGGATCGCTCCCTTCCCAACCGGGAAATACAGCAGGGAAATATGGAAAACCTTGGCAATTTTTATATAGTCCATCCGTTCCCCCAGATGGTCAACGATCAGGCGGGAGGTATTAAAGCAGGCCTTATGGATGAATGACTCTTTAACCTGGCGTTCAATTTCGATGATGTATTTTTGGTGTTCCTCATCCTCGACAATCAAGTCCGCCAGGCTGCGTTTGCTTTTCTTGTCTTCCTTATTGCTTTCCGTATCCAGCAAACCAATGATTTTGACATTTCCATACGATTTCATAATCACCCTTGTCCTTGAGCAGGTACTTAATTGCATAGTCAAAGCTAATCAGCGGTTTGTCAGTCATTTTTCATTCCTTTTTGCCTTGTGGTTTTTTTGAAGGCTTCTTATAAGGTAAGCATATCATACAATAACCTTTAGGAGGGAATTTTGTATCTTATAGCTGTTGGGCTGCCTGTTTGTGTACGCGAGAACCGGGCAGGAAACCAAAGCATAAATATGCCTGGGCAGCTGGGCTATGTACCGGGCCCCCACTCTTGTTGATCCAGGAACCGGGAGGATGGAGCCTAGGCACCATTTACTTTTGTCAGCTTATTTAAGAAATAATGAAAGAAAAAAGGCTAAAAACCCGCTATATGCTTTAGTGAATTTGTCAAACTGGAGAACTTAACTTAAAGTATTTTATTTTTGAAATATAAAAATCTAGCAAAAGGCTGTGTGCAAGTTTTTTTGAAAAGTGACGTGTTTTCTTGGGTCTAGTTTTTTTTATAAAGCAAGACACAGGAAAACCTAAAGATCATCAGAGACCCAAAAAACCTGCACACAGATTTCCCATATATGCCAGATTAAATCTCAACTACTATTATATCCTATTTCGGTAAAGGTCCCCAACGGGATCCTCCTTTTCTAGAGCGTTTTGCCTCATGCTTGGGTCTGAAAATCTATTAACCACGTCAAAAAATCCAGGGTGTTCATCAGAGCTGATAGCTTTATATGTTTTTCTCAGTAGGTTGTTGCGGTATTCAGCTGGGTATCTTGTGTCGTGTTGTATAAATAAACCTAAGAAGGAAGAATACTTCTCAAATTGCACCTTATAGGTCTCAATGCTATAGGCAACTCTGTCATCAATTATATCCCAAACCTTAGAATCTAACTTTGCGCCATAAATGAGTAGTAATTCAGCAAGCTTCATATCCTCATCTGTAGGTAAATAGACTGGAATAAACTCTTTAATAGACGGCAGAATTGCATATTCTATAGGCCGTTTTCCTTCTAATTCCTCATCGGGCCCTATCTCCCACAAAGCTTGCCGTAATTGAATTAAATATCCCTCTTTGGCACAGTTATGAAGCTTTCTCACTTGGGCGTCTCGCTGGGCTCCATTTTCTATCTTGTCTATTTTGCCTTCCTCTGATGCATCTATCCTATTTACATTTAAACCTGCCCACATCATGAAAAACATGATCATTAGCCCATAAGGTTTTAAAGCGGATAATAACCGGCTGTACATCATCATTCTCCTCCTCTTTGATTATTAAAAATACCAAGGACGTTTTGATAGGCTGACTGCGTATTCCGTTAGTTTTATTAACTTAAGTTGGTGATTTCTGCGAATTTCAGGCAAGATATTTTTTACGCAGTATCCATATTATATTATATCGGGGAGGCAGGTCACATGGTCAAAAGTGTCGCGCCTAGTGCCTCATTCTTGCAAGAACCCTTGCTTTTTGCGCGTTGTCGCGCGGTGCGCTGATCTCTCCCCATCCTGATCTCTTCCTTCGGGGGAGAGGCACCTTAAGGAGTAATAATATTTCTTTT
>JAJONN010000034.1 GCA_021323455.1 Alphaproteobacteria bacterium
CGGCTGGGCGCGCTTTTGACGGAGCTTATCGAGGATCCGGCCCAACGGGCGGCACTTTCAAAAGGGGCCTTGACCCTGCCAGACCGCTTTAGCGAGGCCAGGGTCCTGAAATTATGGGACGACGTTTTGGCGGAAGTGGTGAAGAAGAGATTAAGGGATATGCCAACGGACGGATTTATGGTAGGTAAATAATTTATCAGCAAAGATGCAAAAAAAGGTTCTGTCATTGCGAGGAGCGCAAAGCGCGACGCGGCAATCTCAAGGGATTAAAGGCACAGAGATTGCCGCGTCGCGCTTTGCGCTCCTCGCAATGACGGGGCGGAAGGACATAGAATGTTTTCTCTTCTGGAACGGATGATTGCCTACCGTTATTTGCGCTCTCCCCGCCAGGAGGGGTTTATTTCGGTCATTGCAGGTTTTTCTTTCGTAGGAATTGCGCTTGGGGTGGCCACCTTGATTATCGTGATGTCGGTGATGAACGGGTTCCGGCAAGAGCTGTTGAGCCGTATTGTCGGCATGAATGGGCATATCACCCTTCAGGCGGCGAGCGGGCCCTTGATGGACTTTGACGACGTGGCTGCAAAAGCTAAAACCGTGACAGGCGTGACCTTGGCGATTCCTGTGGTAGCGCAACAAGCCATGGTGATGTTTCAATCCCAGGCGCGAGGGGCGGTGGTTCACGGGATCCGGGGCGATGACCTCAAAAAACGGGAGATGATTGCCAAAAACATCAAGGCTGGAAGCCTTGACCTTTTTGGAAAGGCCGCTGATTCTAACCATCCCAGCGATACCGTTATCATGGGCCGCCGGCTCGCTGAAAACCTGGGGTTGCGCGTGGGCGACCGCTTGAGCCTGGTCAGCCCGCAAGGAAACATAACAGCCTTCGGAACCATGCCCCGCCAGAAGAGTGTAACGCTGGTGGGCGTCTTTGAAGTGGGCTTCCATGAATATGACAAGTCGGTTATTTTTATGCCGCTGGAGACGGCCCAGGGGTTTTTCAAGATGGGCGGCCCGGAAGGGAAGGCGGGCGTATCCATGCTTGAAGTTTTTGTGGATAACCCAGACCGGGTGGCGGAATATGGGTTTGTTCTGCGCCATACAGTGGACGACGGGGTGCTGATCTCAGACTGGCAACATATGAGCAGCAGCTTCTTTCAGGTGGTCCAGGTCGAGCGCAACGTCATGTTTATCATTCTGGCGTTAATTATCTTGATTGCTGCTTTTAACATTGTTTCTGGCTTGATCATGCTGGTAAAGGATAAAATGCGCGATATCGCGATTCTCCGCACCATGGGGGCCACACGGGGGGCGATTTTGCGTATTTTCTTTTTGACGGGCGCCACGATTGGCGTAACGGGAACGCTCACCGGGCTTGCGGGGGGTCTGGCATTTGCGCTTCATATTGAGACCATCCGCCGATGGCTGGAGCGCTTGCTGGATATGGAATTGTTCAACGCAGAGATTTATTTCCTGACGCAAATGCCGTGCAAGATTGATAGTGGAGACGTAATCGCAACGGTGGGGATGGCTCTGGGGCTGTCTTTCCTCGCAACCCTCTATCCATCCTGGCGGGCGGCGCGCCTGGATCCGGTGGAGGCGTTAAGGCAATGACGGCTACCCTTGACTTAAAAGGCGTCACGCGCATCTTCTCCCAGGGGGAAGAGACTATCTCTGTGTTGCGGGGCATTGACCTTACCATCGCGCCGGGGGAGATCGTGGCCCTGGTTGGCCCCAGCGGTGCGGGCAAAACCACCTTGCTGCAGATTGCCGGGTTGCTGGAATTGCCGAGCGGCGGCACGGTGATGATGAATGGCCAAAACTGCAACAGCTTGCCAGACGCAGCGCGCACGGCCTTGCGTCGGGAATTTGCTGGATTTGTCTATCAATTTCACTACCTGTTGCAAGAATTCTCAGCCCTGGAAAACGTGATGTTGCCAGCCTTGATAGCGGGCTGTACGCGGGGGCAAAGTAAGGCACAGGCAGAAAATTTATTAAAAAGGCTGAACCTGGGCCACCGCTTGCATCACCGGCCCAAAAAGCTATCGGGCGGAGAGCAACAGCGGGTGGCCATCGCCCGGGCGGTGGCCAATGCCCCTAAGATCCTGCTGGCGGATGAACCGACCGGTAACCTGGATATGGCAACGGCAGAAGCTGTCTTTCAGGAGATGCTCACCCTCGTCCGGGAAACGGGGTTGTCCGCCCTGATTGCGACCCATAACCTGGATCTGGCCGCCCGGATGGATCGCTCCGTCCGGTTAGTGGACGGGAAGCTGGTGGGCTAGGAACCAGGAGCCAGGGCTGTTATACCTCTCCCCTTGTGGGAGAGGTCGCCAATTGAGCGTAAGCGAAATGGCGGGTGAGGGGTTCGTTGAGGAGTCAATACCCCTCACCCGTCCCCCTTCGCTCCGTTGTCGCGAATGGCGCCGACCTCTCCCACAAGGGGAGAGGTACAACAGCCCTGGCGCTTTTCTGGCTTAAGATCTCATTCATTTATTATTTATTTTAAGGACACAAACCATGCGTTTATCACACTACTTTTTGCCAACCTTGAAAGAAACCCCTGCGGAAGCGCAGATTGCCTCCCACCGGCTGATGCTGAGGGCGGGGATGGTGAACCAGACGACATCCGGCATTTATGCCTGGCTGCCGTTGGGCCTGCGGGTGATGGAGAAGATTGAAAAGATTATTTGTGAAGAGCAGGACCGCATCGGGTGCCACAAGGTTTTGATGTCAACCATCCAGCCCGCGGACCTCTGGCGCAAAAGCGGCCGTTATGAAGACTATGGCAAGGAAATGTTGCGGATCCAGGACCGTCATGAGCGGGAGATGCTCTATGGCCCCACCAATGAGGAGGTCATCACGGACGTGATGCGCCAGTATGTGAAGAGCTACCGCCAGGTTCCGCAAGTGTTGTACCAGATCCAGTGGAAATTCCGGGATGAGGTGCGCCCGCGCTTTGGCGTGATGCGGGGGCGTGAGTTCCTGATGAAAGACGGGTATTCCTTTGACCTGGATTTTGATGCTGCCAAAAAAACCTATGAGCGTATTTTTGGGTCGTATTTGCGCACCTTCGCCCGCATGGGGCTGACGGCGATTCCTGTTAAGGCTGACAGTGGCGCCATTGGGGGGGACATGAGCCATGAATTCCAGATTGTGGCGCCCACCGGGGAAAGCGCCATTTATTATGATGCGGCGTTTGACAGCTTGACCTTAGAGCAAATGACGCTGGAAAACGTAAGCGGCCTCTATGCGGCAGCGGGACAAAATATTCCGAGCCACTTGGCGCGAAAGTTGTGGGGCCGGATGGCAAAATGGTGGCGCTGGAAATGGGGTCTTACGGCATTGGCGTTTCCCGCCTGGTGGCGGCCATTATTGAAGCCAACCATGACGACCAGGGCATCCAGTGGCCGGACGCCGTCGCGCCCTTTAAGGTCGGGTTGCTGAACCTGAAGGCAGGAGACAAGCGCGTGGAAACCCTGGCAGAGTCGGTTTACCACGCTTTGTGCGAAAAGGGCATTGAGGTTTTGTATGACGACCGGGACGAACGGGCAGGGGCCAAGTTTGCCGATATGGACCTCATTGGTTTGCCTTGGCAACTGGCCGTGGGTGCCCGGACGGTTGACGCCGGCACCGTGGAAGTGAAAAACCGCCGGACGGGCGCGCGGGAAGAACTGCCCCTGGAAGCCGCGCTGGAGCGGGTAAAAGGGGGTTAGTCATTGCGATTAATTATTTGAATTTCCTCCTATTTTGTCATTGCGAGGAGCGCGCAGCGCGACGCGGCAATCTCGAGGGGAGGAGGACAAGGAGATTGCCCCGGCCTCCGGCCTCGTGATGACGTGTTATTATATTGATTTATTTGTATATTCCGTCATTGCGAGGAGAGCGAAGCGCGACGCGGCAATCTTAAGGTGAGGAAGGCGATTGCCACGATCTCCAGCCTCTCAACGATGGGAAATGAGAAGGAAGACCCAACCATGAAACAACCCGCCGTTTATATTATGGCCAATAAACGGGCCGGGGTCTTATACACAGGTGTAACCTCAAATCTTGTTCAACGGGTAGTCCAGCATAAAAATGGCCTGACAGGGGGTTTTGCCCATCGGTACGGATGTCAAAAACTTGTCTGGTATGAAGCGGGGGGCAGTATGGAAGGCGCAATCTGGCGGGAAAAGCAACTCAAGGCAGGTTCTAGAAAAAAGAAAGTTCAGCTTATTGAAGCGATGAATCCTGAATGGCTGGATTTGTATGAATCCATTCTTTAATTTCTCCTGTCATTGCGAGGCCACGAGCGCGTAAGCGCTTGCTGGCCTTGGCAATCTGTATATTTTTTGTCCCATTAAGATTGCCGCGTCGCGCTTCGCGCTCCTCGCAATGACGATTTATCCCCTTGAATTCCGTGTACATTCCGTCATTGCGAGGAGCGGAGCGACGCGGCAATCTTGACGAGATTAAAGGCACAATTCCCACGGGCCGGAGTTTACCCCCGTGTAAGCGGGGGGCCTCGCACCAGCACCCATTGTTGCCTTTGTGCAACACCATCAAACTATGAATCATTTATTAAGATTTCTGCTTTCCCCCTCTTTAGAAAAAATGGTACATATAACAGCAACGTCTTAATAAATGATTAAGAGGGACGGGATGAGGGAATGCCCTTACGGAGGTTCATCCTCATCACTTATGGCTAATTTATAAAAGAGGATTTGAAAATGAAAAAGAAATTATATCTGAAAGCAGGCACGGCTGTTGCTGCCCTTATTGCATCCACAGTGTCAGCCCAAGCGAATGTCGGTACGGGCGGTATCAAGTCCGGGTTTTATGCCGGTGCCAGCGTTGGGTTGTCAAACCTTTCGGGGAACCAGAAGTTAGAGGCGACGAGAAGTGATGGTGCTGTGCTTGACATACGTAACAATGGGCTTTCAGCAACTTCAGCGGGTGTTGCTGTTTTTGCGGGGTATGGTCAAAAATATAATTGTACTTGGATTGCAGCAGAATTGTCTTACCTTTTTGATCGGTTGAATGGAAATCAAAACGCCACATTTGATACAACAGCGGTGGCGAAGACTTTTCAGTCCCGGTCAACAGGTGGTGCTTTTGGCGCTTCCCTGCACCTTGGGTATATTCCTCATGAAAATTATGTTGCCTATGTAATTCTTGGCGTGGAGATGCGACGCTTCCAATTTGGCCTTTCCAATCCGTCTAATCCTGTCTCCGATTCCATCACAGGTATCAATGCCAAAAAATATACCAGTGTTGCCTTTACGCCGGGCTTGGGCATGCTCGTTAAACTTTCAAAAAATGTGAGCTTGAGAGGTGAATATAAATATGCTTTACACCGCTCAAAAACGGTTACGGCGACTTCGACCCCTGCAGCTGCAGGTGGACTAAGCACAACTTCCACGCTCAGGCAATCTCCGAGGGTGCAATCTTTCCAGATTGGCGTCGTCTACAGCTTTTAATCGGTATAGCGAATCCCGGGAGCTTGCTCCCGGGGTAAGGCTCCGTTGGTAAACTATGAAACGACTTATAAAGGAGATATAAAATGAAAAGGATAGCAAAAACAGCTTTGATTGCCGTTGTGGCATTGGGAGTAGTTGGGTCTGCGCACGCCATGGAGGTATTTGATGTTAACATGAACGGTGACAAAGCCAAACTCAAAGCCAGGCAGTATCACGACCAGGCCACTGGATTCCTTCGTCAAATCGCGCCTCTCGCCCATTTTGAACCGTTTGCAACAGAGCCTTTCACCAGAGCTCTGGCACAGGCTGCACATGCGCCAAACGACATGAACCCCGCATACAATGCTGCTAAAGGCCCGATTAAAGCCGCAATTACAGGTTGGGTTGGGACACTTGTTCCGGCTGGTGGCCACCTCCTTGATGCAGGCGTTACACTTGCGCCAGGACACTCCGCTGCAATTTTCGGGAAAGCTGCCCTTGACGGTCCAGCAGACAGAGATACTGCGGCACATATCTCTTCTGCGATAAATGCAGTGATTGACCAGCAAGACGCCGCGTCGTTTAATGGAGGAGGCTTCCCCTTAGCACACCCTGCGAATGGGAAGGTAGGGGCGCTTACCGACAGTGTGACTTCAATAAAAACTGCGGTAAACGCCGCGCTTGATGTGTATCTTGACGGTTTGGGCGTTTTAGGCGTTGCCAACTTCCTAGAGGGCGGCGTTGCTCTTGCGTCGGCGGCTATCCCTAATGCTCCCGCTGGCGATACACTAAATGACTTCAAGAATGCAATCCACAGGGTGATTGCGGACGTTGTCCTTTAATATTGTTTCTTGGCTCTCTTGCGGCTTACCAGTTACCAGCGAACTGGTAAGCTAAGATATAGGTGCTTTTAAGGAGTATTCTCGATTACATCAAAAATTGAAATCTCTAAAAATAATTATTTAAACCTTTCATCTCATTTTTAATCAGCTATTATGCGTGTGTTATAATAGCTTTATTAAGCTAATTTATTTTTAAACTTTTCTGTAATCTTTTTTCTTTATAGTTATGTGTAAATTTTTAGGAGAATAAATTGTCACTTTCTTCCTAACTATTTGATACTTCAACTAAAAGATTGCGAAAATCTAAAGAATTGTTATGAAAAACAATTCATTAAACTGAGATCTAGAATAACTGATTTTTAATTTTTTACTTGACACATTAAAACAATGTGAGTTACCCTGATTAAGTTAAATGTGCTAAATTGTAAATGATTTTTAAAGGAGATATAAAATATGAAAAAACTAGCAAAAACAGCTTTGATGGCTTTTGTGGCATTGGGAGCAGTTGGGGCTACGCAGGCAATGGAAGCCTTTGATCCTAACATGGGTGGTTTTAAAGCGAAACTAAAAGCTAAGCAATATCACGATGAGGCCAGTAGACTTCATGCCGCAGCAGGCGCTCTCGCTCATTTTGCACCGTTTGTAGCAGAACCTTTCACCAACGCTCTTGGGCAGGCGGCGATTGCGCCACACGACATGGATCCCGCATATAATGCGGCTAAGGGTGCGCTTAAAGCTGCTGTTACGCAATGGGTTGGGGAACTGGTTCCGGCTGGTGGTCACATCCTCGATATCGGTGTTACAGTTGCGCCCGCAAACGCTGCTGGTGGGGTCTTCGGGAAAGCTGCTCTTCCTGCTGTAGACAGGGATAATGCGGCAAACCTCGCTAACGCGATAAATGCCGTCATTGACCAGCAAGATGCAGCATCGTTTGCTGTAGGACTCGTCCCCTTAGCACATCCTGCGAACGGGAAGGTAAAAGCACTCGAAGACAGTGTAAGCTCACTAAAAGTCGCGGTAAACGCTGCGCTTGATGCTTATCTTGACCAGCTGGGCGTTGGCGGTGGTGCTGCCTTCCTAGAGCCTGGCGTCGCTGCTGCATCAGTGGCTATGGCGCATGGTAATGTTCCCATTGGTGACACACTAAATGACTTCAAGAATGCAATTCATGGTGCAATTGCAGACGTCGTTCTCTAAATAGAAAAACTTTATTGGCTCAAAAGGGGCAGTGTAAGGTCTAGTTGTTAGTGGATTGAACAAGCCCCTCTTCTTGAGCAGTAACACCCTTTCTTTGCTTTCCTGTATTATAAGGGTAGCATCGAAGGGGTGTTTTTTTTGCTTACCTTGTATTTCTTATTTTCTTTCCGGTTCTGCAATTGCGAAGCTGAAGGCTGTCTTTGTTTGTTCATCCCATTGAGATTGCCGCGTCGCTCCGCTCCTCGCAATGACAATTATCCTATTGAATTTCTTTTAAATTTTCGTCGTTGCGAGAAGCGGAGCGACGCGGCAATTGTAAGTCTGAAATGTGATATAAGGGTTTTAAGAGAGAAAGCTAACCTCTCTTTAAAGAGAGGTTAGCACGGGCGTCTCAGGAAGGAAAAGACAGGAATACACAAATTGCTACGGCCACTACACACTTACGCACGCGCGGCCTCGCAATCCAATAGGGGCAATCTCCTCACAACCCCCACGACGCCCTTAATGTAATCACGGCCCGGTAAAGGATAAGGAGCCACAGGATCTGCTCATTAATAAGCGCAATGTTGACGATGTCCGAAAGGACATAGTTTGCCTTTGCCAGCAGCGTTTGGGCGTACATAAGTTTTTTATCATCCGTCGTGCCAGGGGGCGTCAGGGTGCTTTGGGCGGCGAGGGGGCTTGTGAAGGAAAGCTGGTACAGCACGAGAAGCGCGAAACCCACAATGAGGGTGTTGACGAAAAGGGCAAAGACCGTAGGATAAAGGAGAAGGCACCCCCCGTAAAACCCCCATAAAGAAATGCCCATATAATGGATTTTCTTTATTTTTTTGGACAGTTGGGATTGCCGCTGCATATACAAAAAAGACAAGGCATAAGCTCCAGAAATGGTCAGGTAAAGAATACCTGTTTGGGTAATGATGTTAAGGGCGCTTTCGGGCGTGGGCGCAAACCCCAGCCATTCATGGTTAAGGCATTCCATGGCTTAATCTTCCCCATGGTCTTTGGAAAAGGCAGGGACGCCGTCAAAAATATGGAGTTTTTCAAGGTGCGTCCAGCGGTGGTGGGGCTTAAGGCGGTCGAGCAAGGCGCTGATCTGAGCATCCCCAACGTCAGAGCTATTGCCCATAAAACGGCAGCGGAAGAGGTCTGTTGGATCTGGCGCGAGGGGAGAAGCCGGGTAGACTTTCACGCCGCGGCAGGAAATGCCTTTCAAGGTAAAAGAGGTTCCGGCGATTGCTGTTTCCAGGCTTGTCCCAAGGTCGGTAGGGCTTGAACTAGACTCAATAAACACATCAATCCCGCAAACAGAACGGGTCCTTGGTTTTACGAAATCCGGCGCGTTGGAGACGTTCGGTAGTTTCAGGGGCTTGTATGCCCGCTTTTGATACCCAGGGAATTCCTTGCCCAAGTTGCGGACAATAGCGTCTGTGAACTGGCGGGTGGAGGCGGTTCCCCCCGCATCGCGCGTCAAAATTTTGTCCACGGCCAACGTGCGGAAGAGCGCTTGCTCAATGTGGTCGGCGGCCTCGAATTCCTGCAG
Organism: Alphaproteobacteria bacterium; assembly: GCA_021323455.1. GTDB lineage: Bacteria > Pseudomonadota > Alphaproteobacteria > Paracaedibacterales > VGCI01 > VGCI01. Next base: position 9,018 of record JAJONN010000034.1, read on the forward strand.
GTGGCGCAGCATCATCACGCCGGAAAGTAACACCGCTGTGGGGTTAATGGTGTTCTGGCCTGCATATTTGGGAGCCGAGCCGTGGACGGCCTCAAAAATAGCAAAATTGTCCCCCATATTAGCCCCGGGCGCGAAGCCAAGCCCCCCAATGAGGGCAGAGCCAAGGTCGCTTAAAATGTCCCCGTTCATGTTTGTGGTGACGATGACGTCAAACTGTTCAGGTTGTTTGACCATCTGGTGGGCGCAATTATCGACGATGATATGGCTGGAGTGAATGTCCGGGTAGTCTTTGGCGACCTCTTCAAAGGTGCGTTTCATCAGCCCTTCCGTGAGTTTCATAATGTTGGCCTTGGTCGCGCACTGCACCGCCTTGCGCCCTTCCGCGCGGGCAAATTCAAAGGCCAGGCGGGTAATCTTTTCGCACCCCTTGCGGGAGATGAGCTTGAGGCATTGGGCTGTTCCGGGGGTTTGCATATGCTCAATGCCGGCATAAAGATCTTCCACATTCTCCCGCACGATTACCAGATCAATATTCCGGCCCGTATAGGGCGTGGGGACACCGGGCATTTCCTGAATGGGGCGGATGTTCCCGTAAGTGTCAAACAGTTTGCGTAAGGTAACGTTGGCGCTTTTTTCCCCAAAGCCCACCGGCGTTTCCAAAGGCCCTTTTAAGGCAACCTTGTTGCGGATGATCGCGTCAATGGTTTCTTGCGGCACGCCCGTTGACAAGCCTTTTTTGAACACTTCTGCGCCAGCCTCGCACATTTCCCAGGTGATCTTGACACCGGTGGCTTCAATAATGGTGCGGGTCGCGCCTACCACTTCGGGGCCGATGCCATCCCCTTCAATGAGGGTTACAGTGTGGGAAGATGCCATGGGATAGACTTTCTTAATTTTAAGTTATTACGCCTGGGTATTATTTGGAGGAAATCCCCCTCACCCGCCATTTCGCTTGCGCTCATGGCGACCTCTCCCACAAGGGGAGAGGTACAACAGCCTCTGTTCTCGCGTGAACTATGAGGATCAGTGAAATGGTCGGTGGGGGATATAGAGAGTCCCAATTATACCCAAGTTTAGTATATAAGCGGTTTCCAATTTTGAGCAAGCCTCCTCTTGGGAGACTGGCTGTTTTACCTTTCTCACAAGGGGAGAGGTAACATCCCTACCTGCTTTGCAACTCATTCATGATCACTTCCAATACCCCTTCTATATTTGTAAGGACTTCATGGTTCCAGAAACGTAGCACTTGAAAGCCGTCCTTTTGAAGCTTTTGGGTTCGGTAATCGTCATAGTCTTGCTTTTCGGAATGCTGGCCTCCATCCACCTCAATAATGAGTTTACCTTGCAAGCAAACAAAATCAACAATATACCCTTGTAAGATATGTTGACGTCTAAATTTAAACCCTTGAAAGTTACGGTTGCGAAGATAGTACCAGAGCAAATATTCTGCATTTGTTTGAGAAGATCTCAAATTCTTCTGGAATTTTTTTAACCAATTTGAGGGTTGCATAAAATACCCTCCTTCTATTCTTCCGATCTCTTAAAGAGGTTAGCATGTACAACATATCTTTAAACTGGAATAGGGAATATTACCGCACCACCTCTCCCTTACGTTCATAGCGACCTTCCCCATAAAGGGAGGGAAACAGGGGCTGCTATACCTCTCCCCTTGTGGGAGAGGTCGCCATGAGCGCCAGCGAAATGGCGGGTGAGGGGTTTGTGAGATTACTCAAACATGCACACAACTGGTGAGCTTTAGTCCCATCGCTCTTCGCTCCGTTGTCGCGAATTGTGCCGATCTCTCCCACAAGGGGAGAGGTATAGCAGCCCTGAGCTCTGAAGGGGGACGTTATTCATTCACCACGCGCTTTTGGGGGAGCGCCGCGCCGTCGGCCAACCGTACCAAAGTGACTTCCGGCTGGGGGATGGACATGAGCAAGTTAAGCTGGGCAGAGAAGCGCTCCGGGGTGCTGCTGCAGTAAAAATCTATTTTTATTTTATTATTTGATGTATTAAGTATTTTATACTTATAAAGCTCCTGAGAAGCTTTGACAGCAATAGACTCTGCCGGGTCAATGAAATCAACGCCTGACGGCAAAACATATTGAAGGGTTTCCGCAATCCAGGGATAGTGGGTGCATCCAAAAATTAAAGTATTTAAACCCTCATTATTAAATATGCTTAAGTATTCGTATGAAGATCTCAATAATTCCGGCCCAGATATACGCCCAGATTCAATAATCGGAACAAATTTTGGGCAGCTTATGGAAGAAAGGTGCCCCTCAAAGCCAGCCTGCAGGAGGCTGTTTTCATGCATACGGCTGTGAACGGAGGTTGGCGTTGCAATAATGCCAATGCGGCGGCCTTGGTAATGCTGCAAGACGGTTTCAACCAAGGGGTGAATGGCACCCAGCACAGGCATTGAAAATTCATGAGAAATAAGGTCAAGGGCGGTGGCGGAGCTTGTATGGCAAGCCGCAATGGCAAGCTTGGCACCGATTTCGTTTTGCATCCATGCCAATGTTTGCCGTGTATATCCCATAATTTGCTCAGGGGTTTTTTCTCCATAGGGCAGGTTGGCCGTGTCAGCGAAATAAACAAAATGCTCATGGGGAAGGGCACGTTGCAACGCCTTGAGGACGGTCAGCCCCCCAATACCACTATCAAAAACGCCAATGGGCTTCTTCATGTGCATCTTTTAAAGACCTTCCGCTGCAGGGTTTGGGACATATCGGGTCCAGTGGAACTTGACGCGGTTCTGGACGCCCGCCAGGAGGTCATAGGAAACGTTATCGGTGAATGCGGCAAAGTCCTCGATGGGTAAACCGCTGCCCCATAAAATGACGGGGTCGCCTACTTTGGCGGTTGGGCAAGCGCTCAAGTCCACGGCGGTCATGTCCATCGAGACGCGGCCAATCAGCTGGCACCGTGTGTTGTTCACCAATATCGGCGCGCCATCGCGCGTTGTGCGCGGGTATCCGTCCCCATACCCGAAAGCAATAATGCCAACCGGCAAGTCTTCTGGGCAAACAAAACGGGCGCCGTAGCCAACCGATGACCCCTTTTTTATTGTTTTCATGGCGATCAGGCTTGTTTGCAAGGTCATCACGGGCTTCAAGTTTAACGCGGCAGCTGATTTACCTAAAAGAGGGGAGGCGCCGTACAAAGCAATGCCTGGCCGGATAAAGTGATGATGGCAGTTTGGGTATTGAAAAACGCCTGCGGAATTACACAAGCTGTATTCACGCGGGGTCTGGCTGGAAATTTTCTGGGTAAATTGGTTAAACGCCTCAATTTGGCTTTGGTTCAAGGGGTTGCTGGGATCATCCGCACACGCGAAATGGGACATAATGCGGATGGGCTGGGCAATTTGGGGGCTTTTGGACAGCTGGTCAAAAGAGGCAAGCGCTTTGTCCATGCCAAACCCAAGCCGTCCCATGCCGGAGTCAATTTTTAGCCATGCCTGGATGGGCAAGGGACAGGACAAGTTTGCCAGCCATTGAAGTTGGATGTCTTCGTGAAAAACGACATGGAACCCTTCGGTTGAGGCAACGAGTAATTCATTTGGTTCAAAAACGCCTTCAGCCAGGATAATGGGGATCTGGATGCCCACCTTGCGCAAAGCCAAGGCTTCGTCAATGGAGGCCACCCCTAGCATATCCACGTGCTTTTCAAGGCGTATGGAGACAGAGCGCAACCCGTGGCCATAGGCGTTCGCCTTGACCATGGCGATGACCTTTGATTGTGGTGCTTGCTCTTTAATAACCTTGAGGTTATGGAGCAAGTTCTCGGTTGATAAAATAGCGACGGCTGTCCGGCTCATGAGAGGGTCACTTTAATAAAAAAATTTATCCATATATATTCGGGAAGGGCTAAGGCTGTTGTACCTCTCCCCTTGTGGGAGAGGTCGCCATGAGCACCAGCGAAATGGCGGGTGAGGGGGGCGTTGGAACGTAATAATACCCCTCACCCGTCGCCCTTTGCTCCGTTGTCGCGAAGTGCGCCGACCTCTCCCACAAGGGGAGAGGTACAAACAGCCCTGATTCGTCCCGCACGCCTCTTGCCCCCTGATAACGGCCGATCCTCGTATTATACCTACCCCAGGCGGCAGTTCAATTCAAGAAAATACGGCGGCGGAATCTTAAGGACGCGCCGTCACGGCAAGCATTTCAACCAACCGTTGGCGGATGGCAGGCAGCCCTTGCCGCCCGGTGAGGTGTTGCGCGAGGAAACAGCCTGCGGCTTCCCGGCTGACGGCGCGTCCCGTTCTGGGGGAGATATAAATCAGGTCATGGCGTTGCCCGGTAGCAGCGCAAGAAGACAGGTCGAGCCCAAACCCCAGATCTTTCAGAAGGGCCAGCTCATAATTGACGTAAGCTACGGGCCAATCAGGCGCGTGGATGAGGTCTTCAATGAGGCCCTTGAGGAGAACGTAAAGATCGGGGTAAGGATGGCGCTCCGCCAAACACTGGTCGGTAAGGCTGCACGCGGTGCTGAGGGCAGCAAGGGGCAAGGGCCGGGAAAGGAGCCTTGCCCCCATGGCTGCCGTGGTCTCAAAGCTCCATTGGCCCAGATGCTCTGAAAGCCGCGCGTTCCAGGTCGCTTCCACAAAGGCCCCAGCTTCCATACTCAAGCGGGAGCGGGATTTGGGAACCTTGACCAGTCCGGCATGTCGGCCATAGTGCTGCGTTAATAGGGAAACAATGCGGCTGTTTTCCCCAAAAGGGCGAGCGGACAAAACAATGCCGCTATCCGTCCATTTCATGTTTTAATGCCCTGTGGCATGTTTTGAAAAAGGGTGAGGTCTTAATTTCTCAACGGTTATCTTTTTCTTGGAAAGACGCTGTTCGGGTTCTACAATCTGGAAAGTCTCTGATAATAGCTGAAAGCCCCCCTCCCATTTATGAAGGGAAAATGAGGGATGGGTGAGTTCTATGGCTGCTGAGCAGGTATTGCCTTCTTCTTCAAAAAAATGAAATTGAGGCGCAACGCTGGGCGCGACAAAACATAAGGCCCCTCCGAAGAGGGTCATACAGGGCCTGTGGTTATGCCCTGCAATGATTCCCCTGATATTTGGAAATGACCTGATTAAGTCCTCAAATCCATCTGGCGTAAAGCATTTGACATGATCGAGTATCTTTTGCCCGGTTTTTATCAAAGGATGATGCATAAAGATTAAGGTAGGCTTTTCTCTATTTTCCTGAAGGACATGGCCCAGCCAGTCAACCCGTTCCTGGCAGAGCAGGCCGTGGGTTTCCCCGGGAATAACCGTGTCAAGGGCAACCAGGCGTATAGGATGATCATCAATCACATAGTGAATAAAGCCATCCCGAGGCATGTAGTCTTCATGTTGGAAAGCAACGCGCATGTCCTCACGGTCATCATGGTTTCCTGGGATCACATAAAGAGGCATGGAAAGCGACTTTAAAATTTCTTTTAAATGGTCATATCCCTCTTTTCCGCCATCATCAATCGTATCTCCCGTGAGCAAAACCACATCTGGTTTCGGGGTAAGGCTATTTATAGCTTCTACAATACGCTTAAGGCGCGTTGCAACTTCGGTTTCCGGTAAGGACTTCCAGTCCTGTCCTTTTGGAACAATGTGCGTATCACTTATTTGAGCTATGAGCATGGTTGGTTCCTTTTTTTTATGGGTGGGGGAGGATCAAGGAGTAGGCGTTAGGGGGTTCGTTTCCTCGCCTCTGTCACGCCTCAAAATCCAGACCCATCAGGCGATACATTGCCGGCTTGTTGGTCCAGTCTTCCATCACCTTCACATGGAGGAACAGGTGAACGGTGCGGTTCAGGAAAATAGACATTTGTTCCCGCGCGGCGCTGCTGATGGCCTTGATCTGGTGGCCACCCTTGCCCAGGATAATCGCCTTTTGGCCTTCGCGCGCGACGTAAATAACCTGGTTGACCTTTAAGGTTCCGTTCTCGAACTCTTCCCAGGCTTCCGTTTCGACCATGACGCTGTAGGGCAGTTCATGGTGTAGCCTCTGGAAGAGTTGTTCGCGGGTTGTTTCGGCTGCCCACAATTTTTGAGGCATATCCGTAAGTTGGTCTTCCGGGTAGAGCCAAGGGCTGATCGGCGCTTCCTGGGCCAAAAATGAGGCAAGGTCAGAGACGCCATCCCCTGTTAGGGCAGAGATCATAAATGTATGGGTAATGTTCGCAAAGGGTTGGAACTTTGTGGTCATTTCCAGCAAGGCTGTATGTTTGACTTGGTCGATTTTATTCAAAACCAGAATAACAGGCTGGTTGCCCAGCTTTTCCAAAACGGCGAAGCTGCTGGCGAGGGACTTTTGGCTGACATCCACAATCAGTGCTGTCAGGTCCGCATCCCGGCTGGCTTCCCAGGCTGCCTGGACCATCGCGCGTTCCAGGCGTTTTTGAGGCGCGAAAATACCAGGCGTATCCACCAGAATCAATTGGCTCTCCCCCTGGATTGTAATGCCCAGAATGCGCTGGCGCGTGGTTTGAACTTTACTGGAGACGATGGTTACCTTGCTGCCCACCAATTGATTGATGAGTGTGGATTTGCCCGCATTGGGCGCGCCCAGGATGGCGACAAAGCCGCACCGTGTTTGCTTCATTTTAATTTCCTCATGTTTGTGAGGTTCCATAAATAGCATGAGTTTGTCCCAACTGGTAGGCCCAATAACGGTCTCCATAAGACCAATGCCAATATTCTGTCGGATAATTAACGAATCCGACCGTTTCTAAAACCTGGTTCATAATGGCCCGGTTGTTTCGAGCATCTTGAGAAATGAGAGCGGAATTGGTTTGGCAGAGAGACCCACTTTCATTTCCTAACCAATCACCGGGATGGATTCCCATATCCAAAGGCTGTCCTTTTTCATCGATGAGATAAACGTCAATGGCCCCACCCGTGGCATGGGGGGGAATATTTTGGGATCCGTCAAAATTGATCACCGGCGAAACAAGCCGGGTTGTTTCCGTGAACACGCGCTCTTCAGACCAGGCGGGATAATGGTTGCGAATCATCTGATGCCGGGTGTTAAATAACAGGGTTTGCAAATCCAGGCTTCGGTAGGCTTCATAGAGGCAAAAACGAATCCCGTTTGGCAGCAGGGTTTGTGCTTGTACCAGCTTTTCATAAACTGTTTTGCGCATTTTTGTATAATCTTGGTTATCGGGGATTTCCGGGGAAGGGCCATAGACAATAAGTGTTTGGTTTCTTAAATCAATGAACGGATCTCCGTTATCAACAACAGGAATGGCGATAACCCTTGGGTCAGCGATCAGGGTTATAGTTTGTTGATCTTGCATCATCGTTTATTCCTCAATTTTGTTCAGGGGCGTCATCCTGGCCCTTAGGTTTTGTAACGCCTCGCTAATGCGAGGACGAACAAAACCTAAGGGCCAGGATGACAACTTTAAATAGACCCTGTGCCAGACGTTAATTTAGGACCACACTCTCTAACAGCGCCTTTGCGGCCATCTGCTCCGCCTGGCGTTTGGAAGCGCCTGTTCCGATCGCTTCCCCCAACTCTTTGACGGACACCTGAACCCGAAAGGTTGGGGTGTGGGCAGGGCCAGAATGGTCAAGCACTTTATAGACAGGGACGCTCCCTGAATTTTTGGATTGAGCCAACTCTTGAAGGGCTGTCTTGGCATCCTTGGGGGGGCGGATATCTTTTTCCAAAAGGGCTGGCCAATACGCCTGAATAAAGGCAGAAGCGGCTTCCAGGCCACCATCTAGATAAAGTGCTCCAATCAGGGCCTCCACAGCGTCGGCGAGAATGACAGAATGGGGAACGGTATCGCCAAGGGCTGCCTGTAAATGGTCGGATAGCTGCATGTGATGGGCAACCTCAAGGCACGCTTCGCGGCAAACCAAGGCAGCAAGCCGCTTTGCCAGGTCACCTTCTTTTTCAGATCGATACCGCTCATAAACCATTTGAGCAATCAGGAGGCCAAGGACGCGGTCTCCGAGAAATTCCAGCCGCTCAAAATCACTTACTTTAGGGGACCGAGAGCTGCTGGGGTGTGTTAAAGCTTTTTTCAACAAGCTTTGGTCCTGGAATGTATAAGGGATTCTGGCCAGAAAGGGGAAGTTGGTCATTGTTTTCTTCTTGTCTTCTTAAATTTTTTTAAGGGCTTGTGTTGACTTGACTTTTTTTGAAAGGGTTCATCTTCTTCCGTCATACCAAAAATAAGGCTGTTCGCTGTAATGTCGGCGGATTGCAAAAGAACGTCCAGACGGTCTCCCAACTGCCAGGTTTTTTTTGTGCGGCGGCCCACAAGCCTGTGGCTGTCTTCGTCATGGTAGAACGTATCCCCCCTTAAGGCGCCGCGCGGAATAAAGCCTTGAGCCCCTGTATGGGTAAGGGCTACAAATAGCCCGACTTTTGTAACGCTCACAATCGTAGCCTCAAAAGTTTCCCCAACATGGGGGGAGAGATAAGCCGTTACAAAACGATCCATGACTTCGCGTTCTGCTGTTGCCGCTTGACGCTCTGTTGCTGATATGTGGTCTGCAATCGCTGTGAGCGGGGCGGCTTTATCGCTCAAGCCGTCCGTACCAAGATGAAGGGCAGCAATGAGTGATCGGTGAACAATCAGGTCAGCATACCGCCGGATGGGGGACGTAAAGTGGGCATATTGGGACAAGCTTAAGCCGAAGTGACCAATATTGAGCGGGCTATAGCGTGCCTGGGCCTGGGAGCGCAACACGAGGTCGGAAATCATCTGGGCAATAGGCATATCTCGTGTTGCTGTTAACAGGTCATTAAACTGGGCAGGTTGAGGCTTGGCGGCCTTGGTAAAAGGGATTTTCATCTTTCGCACCATTTGGCGAAGATTGGCGACCCGTAAAGCATCCGGCGCATCATGAATGCGGTAGAGGCATGGCCAGCCCTTTCCTGCCAAGGTACGCGCCGCTGCCACGTTCGCGGCAATCATAAACTCTTCAATCAACCGATGGCTGTCATAGCGCGGTCGGGGGATAATGCGCTCAATATGGCCATTGGGGCCAAAAATAACCTGGCGTTCAGGTTGATCAATGTCGAGGGTACCGCGACGACGGCGGGCTTTTGCCAAGGATTGGTAGGCGCCATAAAGGGGTTTGATCACCGTCTCAAAGAGGGGGCTTGTGATCTCATCCAAGACGCCATTTATCGCTTGCTGCGCTTGGCTATAAGTCAGGCGTGCGCGAGAGCGCATGAGCCCCCGTTTGACGCGGTGGGATTTTACTTTTCCCGCCGATGACACAATCATCTCAATGGCCAGGCAAGCCCGATCAACATGGGGTTTGAGGGAACACAACTCATTTGATAACGCTTCAGGCAGCATGGGGACGACCCGATCAGGGAAATAAACAGAATTTCCC
>JAJONN010000098.1 GCA_021323455.1 Alphaproteobacteria bacterium
GCAGGGGGCAAGGGGGGCACAACTGCGCCAAGGGCTGCGTGAATTTCTGCGGGTTGGATTGGGCCTGGAGCACGTCTAACAACGGCCCCATCCAGATGTTGCAACACCTGATTTTGTTCCACTACAGGGAGCTTTTTAAACTCGGTGTTTTTAGCGATCGCGTTAAAAGATGGGATGTCTAAATTGGCTGGCCGATTAACGCCAGGGACGACCATAGGCAAGCCAATGGCTTTCTGGTGTATTGCCTGCAATGCAGAGCCTTTAACCCTCTCTGGAAGATTTAAAGCCTCGGCATAAGCATCTTGAAGCTTTTGAGGGGTTTCCGCTTGTGATGCTGCTCTTTGCACAGCTTGCATCCTTCTTGCTGCATCGGCAGCACTTGCTGATTGGGAGATAACAACACTGCTTAAAAAAACACTGCTGAGCAATTTTAAGGTAAATGGCGCTTGCATAATCTATCCTCTTCCGTTGTTAGGTTTGCTATTTCATTTATCATTCTAATGATTCAACCTTAACAAACGGTAAAGGATCTCTCCTCTATTTTTATAACCATCATTTCGGGGTTATTTCATAGTGGGGAGCAGTATAAGTGCAAGCAAAATGGAGGTGAGGAGTGATATCATTCTTCTTCATCCTATCATCACACCTGTACGTCAATGACGTATAAAATGAGGCTTTTTGAATGCTTCCTACTCTCGTTGCGGGGCCGGAACTGCGGCAATTGTGTCTTTATCTCCTTGAGATTGCCACGGCTTTCAGCCTCGCAATGACGGGAAATTATATAAAATACAGTAGCTTACAAGATTTCTTCTGCGGCCTTCGTCATCCCGTCATCGCCGCCTGTCCGTCACTGACGTATAAAGTGAGTTTTTTTTCCAAATGACTTTAAGACGTACCCGCAATGATTGTCTTTTGGACTGTAAATGGCGGTTTTCTGGGCTTGTGTTTCTCAAATACTCTTTTGTATCCTGCGATACGGTTCTCGAAACTCCCCCTTTTAGCTTCGCTGACCTTCGGTTCGCGCCAAAATCCTTCAATTGATGACACGCCCTGGTACATTGAATCATTAATTCTGACCCCCTAGGGTCAGGGCTGCTATACCTCTCCCCTTGTGGGAGATGTCGCCATGAGCGTCAGCGAAATTGCGGGTGAGGGGTGGGGTGATACTCCTGGCATGATGATGCTGTTGGAGAGGTTTCATGCTCCCTCACCCGTCGCCATTCGCTCCGGTGTCGCGAATTGCGCCGACCTCTCCCACAAGGGGAGAGGTATAGCAGCCCTCATGCTTCCTGATGCTTGGGGATAAGAATTAATGATTTTATGTACCAGCTTATCAGGTGAATATAAGACTTATGAAAGAATAAGACCAGAAATAAAGATGCCCATAAAAGGAAGGGATAGGATGCTTAAGCTGTGAAGGCTCTCATCCGGTGCCTTAAGAGGTTGCATATTTTGGGAAATGAGATAGTGGGCGACCTGAATGGTTTGGCTACAGAGCCGAGAAAAAAGAAAGGCGGGGAATTGTTAGCCCATCTTCCCTTCACCCTTGGAAACCGCTCGCGATAATTCTGTCACAACTTCAGGCGCTAATTTTGTAATTTTCACAACTTTCTCCAAGGCTATTCCCTCAATAAGCAGCTCTTTTGCTATCTCTATCTTCCCTTCCGCCTTACCTTCCATAAAGCCTTTGGCTTCATATTTCTTGAGGGTGCTGGCTTCCAACCTCAGCCATTTTAGATGGGACTCATAAGCTTCCCGCTCTTCATCCCCAAAATCCATAACATCCAGGACATTCAGCGCCTTTTTGAGGGCAGGGTTATCCAATTTAGGGGGAAGTTTGTCTTTCTTCAATAAATCACGGCGCGTTAAAAAAGCAACCCACATGTCCAGGGAGTTTTTGACCAAGGCAACGATATCCGCCAATTCTGCACGGGGATCCTTTGAAAATTTTTTCAATTCAATGGTATGAAGCTCCAAGTCCTCAAAATACACGAGGCCTGTTTCTTCTTCCCGGATATGAAATACATTATGATAATTGGCAACCTCTGGAATGGAAGTAAAGTTCAGGATATGGATACCAATGGCTTTTGAGAGACTCGAATAATCCTCCGCGACCCTGAGCTGTTCTGTGTAGAGCTTTCCCCAATAATAGAGCGCCCTTTTATCATAGTCCGCATCATCCGTAATCTGAATTTCAATGTTGTATCTTTTCCCGTCTGCGCCTTTTGCCTTAATGTCCAGAATAGACAGTTTGTCTTTGCTAAAATTCCTGGGATTATAGGGGTTGAGGAGAGTTACATCCACAACCTGATCTTCTTGCCCCACAATGGAATTAATGAGAGAAATGAGTAAATCCTTGTTTTCTTCAACACCAAAGATTTTTTTGAAGGCGAGATCTACTCTTGGATCAATAAGTTCCATGCTGCCGAATCCATCATGATTTGTTTTAACGTACGCTATTTTAAAGGGAAGCATACCATAAAGCGACCGTAAGGAGTTATCGTTTTTCCATGCCCCTTAGAATGGCTGCCCAATGATTGCCTTCTTAACCCTCGCCCCACGGCTCTTGAAAGGAAATGGGGGGCGCGATGCTGAGCGCATCCATGTGGGCTTTGAGCCGTCGGTTCAGCTCGCGGGCAAAATAGTTACCCGGGTCTGGCGTAATCTTGATGCTGGCACTCACATGCACGGCATTTTCTGAAAACCCGGTCAATGCCTGAAAAAGAGAGCGGCTCCAGGATCATTTTACCAAAAACAGGGTCTTCCGTTATTTCTTTTGCAGCCCTTGCTAACGCTTCATAAACACTCCCGATTTTTGTCTTGTACGAGATGGCGATATCAATGGGGACAACCGTATAGTCGCGCGACTGATTGATGACATTCCCCACTTCAGAAAAGGGGATTTTTTGTAAGTATCCATTCTTGTGCCGTAAGGTAATGGCCTTCAAAGACAAGGACTCAACGGTTCCTGTATGCGCCCCGACCGTCACCACATCCCCCACGGCAAAGCTGCCGTCAACAAGGGCAAAAAAGCCATTGATCACGTCTTTGACCAAACTCTGGGCCCCTAAGCTGATGGCAAGCGCAAAAGCGCTCATCAGGTACACAAGGATTTTTAAATCAAACCCCAAAGATTCAAGAGTTGCGAAAACCGCCACCAAAACCAGGACCCAACGGGCCACGCTATGCAGCATCGGCCCAAATGTTTTGGCAAAAACGGTCGGCTCCCGCCTTTTGCCTTTTACCGTCTGGGGTTTTGTATGGAACCCGACAAACGCATCCAAGCCGAGCCACGCCAGGTACGTCATCCCCCAAATCAACCCGATGGCTGCCATTGTCTTTATGACCGGATGGGAAACAATGCTGACAAAGAGGCTTGAAAAAAACTGGTTCCAAACCGCCATGAGGGT
>JAJONN010000035.1 GCA_021323455.1 Alphaproteobacteria bacterium
CCACATCATCACATCGAGGCAATCGTCAATATAAATGAAATCCCGCAATTGTCCACCATCAGGATAGTCTGGATGGTCAGACTTGAAAAGCCGCGCCGTCCCGTGCTGTTGAATCTGTTGGAAAACCTGCCTCACAACGCTCATTTGGTTCCCTTTGTGGTATTCATTGGGGCCATAAACATTAAAGAATTTTAAGCCTGCATATTGTGGCGGCAAGGTAAAATCGTCATTTGATTCCAGCTCGCGAATTTGGGCAACCGTGCGGTCCACCATATGTTTGCTCCACCCGTAAGGCGTCAGCGGGCGAAGTTTTGACAGGTCCTTTCGCGTAAAGTCATCATGAAAACCGGCTCTGCCATCTCCATAGGTTGCTGCAGAAGACGCATAGATCAGCCGAACACGGTTGCGCCCACACCATTGAAGAAGCTTCATGGTTAATCGGTAGTTTTGGTCAAGAACCAGGTCTACGTTCTTTTCGGTGGTATCAGAAATAGCCCCCATATGAAAAATAATCTGGACATGCGCTTTTTGCGCCTCTAAATAAGGAAACAACTGGTTTGAATCAATGCAATTGTAAAGGTCTCGTTTGACAAGGTTGCGCCATTTTGCGGTATCACCGAACGTGTCACAGACAACAATGCGGTCAATGCCTCGCTCCTCCAAAGCCGCAACGATATGAGAACCAATGAATCCTGCGCCCCCTGTGACAACAATCATCTCTATTCTACCTCTCTCATTATTTTAATGAAGCAATATCCCTAATTTATAAAAGGAATGGCACATCGCTGCAAGCTTAGGCTGACGCATTGCTGAAGTTCTTTGTCAACCATAAGAAAAATAAACCTTTTTTTATCCAACTTATGAATTAAATTGTATCTAATAAGACAAGGCTTGGGAGGATCGCCTTTTTACAGGACACACTTGGGAAAATCAAGCTAAAAAATTGCAAATTTCTTGAGAAAAAGCCAATATTGCGTGTTGACGAAACAGGAAAAGCCCCCTTAGAATTCAAAGTGTAGTCTTGTAGTTCAACTTTTAATATAGGATCCATACCGTGAATAAAAGTGATTTGATCGCAAAAGTCGCAGCTGAGGCGCGCCTGACGAAAGCAGATGCAGAAAAAGCAATTGATGCAACCTTTGGTTCTATTACCAAGGCTTTGAAAAAAGGCGAAGAAGTTCGCTTGATTGGTTTTGGTACATTTGGGGTTAAAGACCGCCCAGCAAGCGATGGCCGCAACCCACGCACGGGCGAAGCCATTAAAATTCCAGCAACCCGCATTCCTAAATGGCGTCCTGGTAAGCAAACGAAAGAAGCTGTCGCAAAGAAATAAAATTGGCATCTCCCAGAAAGAATCATTGAAATGGTAGGTAACTTGTTTTATGTTGCATGAGTGGTTGAGAAATAGGGGGCGATTAGCTCAGCGGTAGAGCGTCTCGTTTACACCGAGAGGGCCGGCAGTTCAAATCTTTTTTTATTTTAAGCCTGAATCTTTCAGGCTTTTTTTATAATCTCTTGAATATCCTTGAGAACGACCTTACAGTTCAGGTCGTATCTTCACATGCGAAAAAATAGGCAAGAGAAACGCAACAATGCAACCACCTATCATTCATAAAACTCTCATCGTCCAGGAACTTGGGCAAAACGGCGATGGCGTTGTCCTTGCAGATAGCCAACGCCTCTATATTCCTTATGCAACTCCCGGCGATGAGGTCTCCCTTGAGCTTGCTTTGACAAAAAAAGGCCGCTATCAGGTCGTCAGCCATGAAATTACCCAACAAGGTAAAAGCTATGCAAAACCCCCCTGCCCCCACTATGGTGTTTGTGGCAGTTGCCAGCTTCAACACCTAGGGGATCAAATCTACCGGCAATTCAAGCGGGATAAAATCCTGAAACCGCTTCTGTTTGAGGGTCTTGAAAACCCCAATCCCCTTATCAAAGATCCTCTTGTTTTACCCCCAGGCTTAAGGCGGCGGGCCAATTTTAACTTCCGTTGCCATGCCAAAGGGGTTGAATTGGGATATCACAAATACCACAGCTATGAACTCCTCACCTTAGAGAGTTGCCACATCCTCAAGCCTGAGATTGTGGCTTTTATGAAGCCTTTACTGACCGTTTTAGGAAAATCTTTTCCGCCTGGGTTTGAAGGGGAAGTTTTTATGACGGCTGCCCATAATGGCTTGGACGTTAATGTCGAGGTGCGCGATAAAACTCCTTTGACCCTGGAGCAGAGAGAACTTTGGGGGCAATTTGCAACGCATCAGAACCTTTGCCGTCTTCTCGTCACCCTAAAAGGAAAAGAAGATTTTACCCTCATGCGAGAAACCCCTTACGTTTTATTCGATGATGTACCCGTGGAGAGTAATTGCCGGGGTTTCTTGCAACCCAGCGCCGAAGCTGATCAATATCTTACCTCGATTGTCTGTGGCTTCCTTCCGGAAACGCCCTCCCGAATCGCAGATTTATTCTGTGGGCGGGGAACCCTTTCCTTGCCTTTGTCCCGCTTCGCGCCAGTTGACGGGTATGAAATGGATGAACCCGCTCTTGCGGCGCTTGGGAGCGCTTCGCGTAAAGCCCAACGGCCAGTTACGCCGATTTATCGGGACCTCTTTAAAACCCCTTTGAAAGACAAAGAGCTTGTTCCTTATGATATGGTCGTCGTTGACCCCCCCCGCGCTGGGGCAGAAACCCAAACCCGTGCCTTGGCGATATCCGCTGTTCCTACCTTGATTTATGTATCTTGTAACCCCTTGACCTTTGCCCGGGATGCCCGCCTCCTGGTTGAAGGGGGATACCGCATCGAAACCATCCAACCCCTTGATCAATTCCGCTGGACCGTTCATGTCGAAGCCATCGCTAAATTCACCAAGGGATAAGCCTCTGATCTTTCTTTAGGAAGAACCAGTGTTTAATTTTCCACTTTTTCAGAAATTTTTCTTGATCTTTTCTATGATCCCTTGCTAATAGGCTTTAAGGTTTGCAAAATAAAAACCAATACATGCCTTTTTACCACCAAGGACCACAGCTCTATGAAAAACGTTGTTATTGTAGAATCGCCAGCGAAAGCGAAGACGATCAACCGTTATTTAGGCAAAGATTTCACGGTTCTTGCAAGCTTTGGGCATATCCGGGACTTGCCGTCCAAAAACGGTTCCGTGCGGCCAGAAGAAAGTTTTGCCATGACTTGGGAAACGGATGAGCGGGCCAAGAAGCATATTGCTGAAATCGCAAAAGCTGTCCGCGGCGCGGATCACCTCTACCTCGCCACCGACCCGGACAGGGAGGGAGAAGCCATTTCCTGGCATGTGCAACAGGTTTTAAGTGAACGGGGAGACCTATCTCCCCAGACAAATGTTCACCGTATTGTTTTCCATGAAATTACCAAAACCGCCGTGCAGCACGCCTTAGCCCATCCACGGGCGATTAATCAGGAGTTGGTTGAAGCGTATCTGGCGCGTCGCGCCCTCGATTATTTGGTTGGGTTCACCCTGTCACCTGTTTTGTGGCGTAAATTGCCTGGGTCCCGTTCAGCCGGACGCGTCCAATCGGTGGCGCTGCGCCTGGTGGTTGAGCGTGAAGCAGAAATTGAAGTTTTTAAGCCTCAGGAATACTGGTCCATTACCGCTCAGCTCATGACGCCCCGAAAAGAAAAATTTATAGGGCGCTTAACACACCTGAACGGAAAGAAGCTCGACAAGTTTGACTTAAGCACCCAAAGCCAGGCTGAAGCGGCATGTGAGGCCGTCCGGCAACAAGACCTGTCCGTTGCGACGTTAGAAAAACGCCAGGCGAAACGCCATCCAGCCGCGCCTTTTATTACCTCAACGCTACAGCAGGAAGCTTCCCGGAAGTTAGGGTATGGCGCCTCCCGTACCATGCAATTGGCCCAACGCTTGTATGAAGGCGTTGACATCGGCGGTGAGACCACCGGTTTGATTACGTATATGCGTACAGACAGTATCCAAATCGCCAATGAGGCCCTTGGGGCCGCACGGGATTATATTGAGAGGTCGTATGGAAAACCCTACCTCCCCCCCTCCCCCCGTGTTTTTAAAAATAAATCAAAGAATGCCCAGGAAGCCCACGAAGCCATTCGCCCGACGGAGGTGTCCCGTCGCCCAGAAGACGTGCGCGGATATTTGGATGAAGCCCAATTCAAGCTGTATGAGCTGATTTGGAAGCGAACCGTGGCTTCTCAAATGGAAAGCGCTTTATTTGACCAGGTGACGGTGGAAATGGCTTCTCCTAACAAGCAGATCATCTTGCGGGCAACAGGGTCTACCATGACTTTTGATGGTTTCCTGAAGCTCTATCAGGAAGGGGTTGATGAAGATTCAGACAAGGATGAGGAAGACCGCCTCTTGCCTATCCTGTCCATGGGAGAAGCGATCAGCCAAAATCAGGTCACGCCGAACCAGCATTTTACCCAGCCGCCTCCTCGCTATAGCGAAGCCAGCTTGGTCAAGAAGCTCGAAGAGCTTGGCATTGGGCGACCCTCTACTTATGCATCCATCATCCATGTCTTGCAGGAACGGGATTATGTAAGACTTGAAAAGCGCCAGTTCATCCCTGAAGAACGAGGGCGTCTTGTCACAACCTTCCTCGTCAACTTCTTTAACAAGTATGTCCAGTATGGCTTTACAGCAGATCTGGAAGAAGAACTGGATGAAATTTCGCAAGGGCATTTACCTTGGAAAACGGTTTTGACGCGGTTCTGGGGACCTTTCTATGAAACGGCTGACGCCACGCAAAACTTGCGCACAACGGAAGTGATTGACCGCCTGGAACACGATTTGAGTTTCCATCTTTTTCCGGGAGAAGATGAGACAACCCGCGTTTGCCCGACCTGCAAAACAGGCCGGGTGAGTTTGAAGCTGAGCCGGTTCGGCGCTTTTTTGGGTTGCTCAAACTATCCCGACTGCCGCTATACCCGTCCGTTAAGCGCCAACGCCGATGAAGCCGCGGCGGCTGCCCCTGAAGAACCAAAGGAAATGGGGAACGACCCTGATACCGAAGAGGTGATTACCTTGCGCAAAGGTCCCTATGGATATTATTTACAGTGGGGAGATGAAACAACGGTATCGGCGCAAAAAGCTGTTAAAAAAGAAGCAAAAGAGGAAGAAGCCCCTAAAAAGGGTAAAGGAACAAAGAAGAAAAAGGCGGCTAAGTCAACAAAACCGAAACCAAAGCGTGTCTCTTTACCAGCAACAACAGCGCCTGATGACGTCACGCTTGAGATGGCGCTCCAATTGAAACGTTTACCCTTCGTGGTGGGAGAACACCCCGATTCTGGCCAAAGGTTAAGTGTCGGCTTGGGTCGTTTTGGCCCTTACGTAAAATTTGGTGACCAATTCGCCTCCATTCCCAAAACCTATGACTTTTTAGCTCTTACGCTGGAAGAAGCTGTCCACATCGTGAATGCTAAAATTCAAAAAGGTGTGTCCGGAACACGGCCAAAAAGAGGAAAATTCGGCGGCGCTAAAAAAGGCGCGGCCAAAGGAAAGACAGCCAAGCCAGAATAGTATAGGATAATCAGAGCTTGGTGTAAGAAAATAGAAATTTTTCTTTTTCATACCTCATCCACTATTACGCTTACGCTCATGACGAGCGGAGAGAGGGGGTAGGCCCGCCTGAACAAAAAAGATTCGGGCTTATCCTGGCGCAGGGATTATTTAACTTTATCAGTAGAGCTTAGGAAAGCTTGACGAGGCTTTCTAAGCTCCGCTTCCTAAGCTCCAGGACGGACCTGAAACCAAGGACAAATTCAAACCAACTTAATGAATCACAGGCCCTAAGGTTGCTAAAAGTTCGCCTATATTGTACTTCCCAACTTTAACACCTTCTTTATTAACCAGAATGGTAACGGCTTGTTCGCTCGCGCCAGTCGGTTCCAAAACCTTATTAACCAAGCCATGGCCCAGTTGGATACTATTTTTTATAGTCAAAATTTCGTTGGAGTACATTTGGGCAAATGCAGCAGAAGCCCGGCTAACATATTGATCAACCTCAGCCATGATAGCTGTTGCATTACGGGTGTTAATTTTAATTGAAGTACCCTCTTGTTGACCTAATTCACCTTTAATTCCAAGAGCATAAAGATCGCTATTGAATTCAAAAACAGCCTTGCCTTCTGTAAAAGAGAATGGCTGAGGGATCTCAAAATTGAGATTGAAACTCATTTTTCCAAAGGATTGCAGGTGAGGCATCATGCTTTTCCAAACATCTTCCCTCTTTAAAATAGACATAAGCCCATCATTTAACATAGCCAAATCAGTAAGAAAACTATTGTGAGATTCTTTCCAATAGGCTTCCCATTGATCTGTTACTTTAAAGTCAATGGAAAATTCTACTGGGAGTTTATCTTTTAGCTTTTCGGCTTTTCCTTTCATTGAAACTTGGTAAATTTTGTTTTCATCTGAGTAGTCCTTAACAAGAAATTGCATGCCTTCTGGAAAGAGTTTTCCAAAATCCTCAACGCTTTCTTTTGATCGAATTTTTTCATAAACAGCCTTGAGATTTTTCATATAATCTTCAGCATCAGTTACGTGCATCGTTAGAGAGATTTTTTGATCCTGGGGGCCAAGCGCTGATTGGGATATAAACCAATTGCTCATTGCGGCATTGATGTCTTTCAAGCCTCCCCTATTACTGTTGATAAGTTTATCTATCTTGAAATACTGAAGCTGTTGAGCATGATAATTGAGCGTGAGATCTAGCCCTTTTCCTTTAGAGTCAAAAGAAACATCTGACTGAGCATCTTTGACGTAAAATATTTTTTGACCATTCCAATAGATGGGCATTTCTTTACTTTGACTATAAATTCCCTTAATATTATCTAAAGATAAAAAAGAATTTTTTCCAAAAAAGTCATAATCCTTGCGTTTAATAACAATTTTAAACCCTTTTGATTCCGGGGCATACATATCCAATTCAGCTGGACCGTCTATCTTTATATGTGAGTCACCACAGGTAAACGTAAGAGCGTTTGTGAAGGGCGAAAAAGACCCAACGACTTCTTTAATAGAGTAAGTCCCATTCAAGCCTTCTAAATCTTTCATCTCAGCGGGGAGGTTAGATAACGTTCCAGAAACCACAGGGTTAACTAAGTGGACCTTAAACCATAAGCGCGAAACTTTAATGGCGTCGTATGTAAAAGAAACGCCTTTTTCTTTAAAATTTTCTTGCAAATCAATAAGTTGCTGTTTTATAGACTTATCAAAGTAATCAGCTTGATACTGCCAACAGGTACCGACAGCAAGGACAGGAACGAGTATAAAAGAGGCAATAAATAGTTTTTTTTTCATGATACCCCAGAGGTTGTTTTAAATTATTTTTACTAAATCATCATATTTAAGTATCCAATCTATAAGTCAAAGTAAGCCCCCTAAAGATATTTTTATGGCACTGCAAATAAATAGAATTATTCTGGATCAAGTGCAAAAACTTCAAGCTTATCCTAAGCTATAGAGTGGATATATATTTTGACATAAAACACGATAATATAGAGTATCAAGATAATCTGTCAAACTTATTCTGCAAGCTTTATAATAATCTCAATTGCAAAATGAGGTTTTTGTCCTCTACAGCGACCTTCTAACATCCTATTATTGTGAGATCCCTCCGTTTTCCTTTGACGAAGGGTCTAAAATCCTTTACTTTTTCTGCATGCAGGAAGATATTACCGCCCTCATTAAAGGGCATCAAAAATTTCGCAAGCGCTATTTCGATACAGAGGACACCACCTTTGCTGAATTGGTGCGCAAAGGCCAACACCCGAAAGCTCTTATGGTCGCTTGTTCTGATTCAAGGGTGGATCCAGCCCTTGTCATGGATTGCCAGCCAGGTGATTTATTTGTCATTCGCAATGTAGCGAACCTTGTTCCTCCTTATGAAGAGGATAAGTCTTATCACGGCACAAGCGCAGCGCTTGAGTTTGGCGTCTGTGTCTTGGGCATTCGACATGTGATTCTTTTTGGTCATACGCAATGTGGGGGCATTCAATCGCTTTTAGATCGCTCCCATGAACAGTGTGGGCCAAAAAGCTTCCTGACCAAGTGGATGGAACTTGCCAAGACAGCCCATGACGCAACCATAAGTTGTCGACCAGAAAGCCTTCTTGAAGAACAAGTCACCTTTTGTGGCCAGTATTCCCTTGTGAACTCTTTGAAAAACTTGCAAACGTTTCCCTGGATTCGGGAAAGGGTCAATCAAGGTATCCTCCGCCTTCATGCTTGGAATTTTAATATGTCCCAGGGGAGTCTTGAAGAATATGATGAAAAGCAAAACAGCTTCAGGATGATCCAGCTTCCTCGAACTGGAGAATGAGAAGCAAATCCCTTTCTTTTACTTTTCCTGGACCAAGCCTTAAAATGGCTAGAAGTTCCCATAAGCGCAAGTTTTGTGCTATGGTTTGTAAGGTAAAAGCACGAGGGAAGGGCAATAGGGAATGGTCATAAGGCAACAAAAAAAACAAGGGGTTTTTTTGGACCCAAGAGCGGATGTGGTTTTCAAAAAAATCTTTGGGCAGCACCCCGATCTCATCAAAAGTTTCCTGAATAACCTCCTCCCTTTACCGGAAGGTCATTTGATTCAAATCTCAGCTATCTGACGCCAGAGCAATCCCCCCGCATTCCCTCTATGAAAAATACGATCGTAGATGTCAAATGCACCGATGAAACGGGGCGGATTTTTATCGTCAAGATGCAAATGACCTGGAGCCAAAGCTTTTTGAAACGCTTTTTGTTTGAAACTTCCAAGGCGTATGTCCAGCAATTGGACAGGGGCAAGACATATAACACGCTCTGTCCTGTTTATGGGCTGGCGTTAGTCAACCAAACGTTTGAGCACACAACGGATGACTGGTTCCATCACTACAAGATAACGAATGTGAAGGATATGGATAGGACCCTGGAAGGGATGGAAATGGTTTTGTTGGAAGTGCCCAAATTCAACCCAAAAACGCTTGAACACCGGAAGGTTGGGGTGCTGTGGATGCGTTTCTTGCGGGAGGCAATAAATTTAGAGGCAATTCCTGAAGAATTCAATGAAAGGCCTGAAGTGGTCAAAGCAATGGAGTTGGCACAAGAGTCCGCCTATACGCCAGATGAATTGGCAGCTTATGATGAATATCTAGATGCGGTTCGTGTGGGACAAACCGTGCGCGCGGATTCTCTTAAAGAAGGCGAAGAAAAAGGCAGGGAAGAAGGCAGAGAAGAAGAAAGGAAAAAGAACTTGGAAGAAAAGAAGGATATGGCCCGTAAAATGCTGCAAATCGGGATGAGCGTTAAAGATATTCATAATGTGACGAACCTTCCTGAAGAGGTTGTTCACTCCCTCCTTATTTAAACCATTGAATGTACCCCCCTCTTTTCTTGGGCTTAAGAGATCAATGAACTGAAATTATTCTGAGATATCTCCAAACCGCTTGAGTTCATCATCCCAATACCCTATAGTTTTTCCAATATTGCATGCAAAAGGAGGTTATAGTTATGGCAGAACGTTTCGTGGGGTTTGGTGCCCAATTAGGGCTTGGGGTTGCCTTGGCTTTGGGCATTTTTGGGTCGAGTGTTTACGTCTCGAAAACGATTGAAAAGATAAAAAGCAGTGATCATGCCATTGAAGTAAAGGGGTACGCTGAGCGCAAAATTACCTCTGATACGGCTTTGTGGCGGGGAACTCTTGTCATTCGAGGAAAAGACTTGGCGTTATCTTACCAAAAGCTTGAGGCTGACAAAAAACAGGTTTTGGCTTTTCTTGAAAAAGAAGGCTTGAAGGCTGAGTTATCGCCCGTCGTGAAAGATACCTTATATGTCCGGACATCCGAAGGAATTAACACCAATGTTGTTGACGGTTTTGTCTTGCACCAAGATTTCTCAATCACCTCTCATGATGTGCACAAAATCGCAGACTTGGCCATAAAGATTGATCAAATCAATGGGCAGGGCCTTGAATTTGAATCAAGGGACCCGAGATACTTTTATTCCAGAGACAAGCTTGATCCCCTTAAAGTTGAGCTGTTGGGCGAGGCGACGAAAAATGCAAAAGAACGCGCAGATCAGTTTGCCAAAGTCAGTGCTTCCAGCGTTGGGCGTTTAATGAGCGCCCGACAGGGGATTTTTCAAGTGACTCCTGAGAATTCAACGGACCTTTCCGACACAGGCGCATACGATACCTCAACCATTGATAAAGTGGTAAAGATTGTTGTTACCTTGTCTTACGCTACCAGCTAAAGGCACCTGGACGATGACATTGCCTGTTATGGTAACAGGGGCTGCAGGTTTTATTGGATTCCACACAGCACTTTCCCTTTTAAAGCAAGGAAAAACTGTTGTTGGCGTTGACAATATGAACCCTTATTATAGCGTCACCTTGAAAAAAGATCGCCTTAAGCTTCTACAAGCTTATCCGGACTTTCACTTCCATGAAGTTGATATAAGCGACCGGGAAAGCATGAACGACGTCTGGCAGGCGCACGCCCCTATCCATTATGTCATCCATTTAGCTGCCCAGGCGGGCGTCCGTTATTCTCTTGTTGATCCTTATCCTTATATTACAAGCAATATTATGGGGTTTATGGTGATTCTGGAGCTATGCCGGTACCAGCCAGGTTTTCAGCATCTGGTGTATGCAAGTACGTCTTCTGTCTATGGAACAAATAAGGAAATGCCTTTTTCCGAAACCCAACGGGCGGACTCGCCCATGTCCTTATATGCAGCAACCAAGCGAAGCAATGAGCTCATGGCGCAGTCTTACCATTATTTATATAACCTTCCCGTCACGGGGTTACGGTTCTTTACCGTTTACGGTCCCTGGGGGCGGCCCGATATGTCTGCCTTCAAGTTTATGAAGGCCATGCTGTCAGGGGAACCTATTGATGTTTATAACCATGGGAAAATGGCACGGGACTATACTTATATCGATGATATTGTGAGGGGTATTTTAGCCGCGTTAACGCACCAGCCTAAGGGTGGTAATGAGCAGATGCATCCTGTTTATAATTTAGGCAACCATCATAGTGAATCCTTGATGGATTTTATTGAAATTCTGGAAAAATCTTTAAATATCAATGCGGTAAAAAATTTCTTACCCATGCAAGACGGAGATGTCCCAGCAACATCCGCAGATATTTCTGCCGCTGCCCGGGACTTTGGCTATGCGCCTTCCACACGCATTCATGAGGGCATACCCCGCTTGGTATCTTGGTACAAAGACTACAATAAATTATAAATACAACGTAACGATCGGACGGCTCATGACGATTTCATTTACTTTTCCCGGGCAAGGTTCCCAATTTGTGGGTATGGGATGAAGCCTTACAGCAAAAACTTAGCTCTTTGATCCTAGCAGGCCCTCAAGATGCGCTGACCCTGACCGAAAACGCCCAGCCGGCTTTGATGGCCGTGAGTATGGCAATGGTGCGCAGCTTGGAGGTTGAATCAGGAAAGCCCCTCCCCTCCTTATGCGCTTATTTAGCAGGACATTCCCTCGGGGAATACACAGCCCTGTGTGCTGCAGGCATTTTTTCCATCGCAGATACAGCTCGTTTGCTTCGTTTGCGCGGACAAGCTATGCAACAAGCTGTTCCTGTTGGCATTGGGGCTATGGCGGCGATCCTGGGGCTTGAGGTCCATGAGGTTGAGTCTTTGGCCAATGATGCTGCCTTGGGAGAGGTTTGCGTCATTGCTAATGATAACTCTCCCGGCCAAGTTGTCTTAAGTGGCCATAAAGGGGCCATAGATCGCGCTATTTCGCTTGCACCGGAACGGGGGGCTAAGCGCGCTATTCCCTTAGCTGTCAGCGCCCCTTTCCACTGTCCTCTCATGGAACCTGCCGCCCAAACCATGGGGAGAGCCTTAGCGGCGACGCCTATGAATGAAGCACAAACCCCTATTATGTCGAATGTTACGGCGATGCCTGTAAAAGAGAATACACTCATCCGTTCCCTGCTGGTTGACCAGATAACAGCCCCGGTCCGCTGGCGGGAAATCGGCTTGAATTTGCGAAACCTTAGCGTTACGACGGTTATTGAAATCGGTGCAGGTAAAGTCTTGACGGGTCTCATGAAACGTATTGACCCAGGCATCCATGCCAGCGCTATCAATACGCCGGGGGATATGGATACCTTTCTGAAGACTCTTTAAACCTAAAAAAAGGAATCAATAAATATGTTTCAACTTACAGATCAAACGGCCTTGGTTACAGGCGCTTCAGGCGGAATTGGCAGCGCGATCGCCCGCGCTTTCCACGCGCAAGGGGCAACCATTGCCCTTTCGGGCACACGCGAAGAGACGCTTCACTCCCTGGCTGCGGAATTAAAAGCCACAGGAGCAAAAAACCAGGTTTATGTCGTTCCCTGTAACTTAATGGATTCCCAAGCCGTAGAGGACCTTTTCCCAAAAGCTGAAGAATTGATGGGAAAAGTCGATATCTTGGTTAACAATGCGGGCATTACCCGCGACGGGCTTTCCATGCGCCTTAAAGATGAAGATTGGGCGCAAGTTCTGGATGTGAACCTCACATCCTCATTTCGTTTGTGTCGGGCTGCCGTAAAAGCCATGATGAAACGCCGGACAGGCCGCATCATCAACATCAGTTCCATTGTCGGCGTCACGGGAAATACAGGCCAGGCAAATTATGCAGCGGCCAAAGCAGGGATCATTGGCCTCTCCAAATCCCTTGCTCAGGAAGTTGCCAGCCGTGGTATAACAGTGAATTGTATTGCTCCTGGGTTTATTACGTCCGCCATGACAGATGAATTGCCCGCAAGCGTGAAAGAAAAAATTTTATTGTCCGTCCCCCAAGGGCGGATGGGGGCGCCAGAAGAAATCGCCGCAGGAGCGGTTTACCTGGCAAGCCCGGAAGCTGGCTATATGACAGGGCAAACGCTTCATATTAATGGGGGAATGTTTATGGGTTAGGTGTCCAAAAGGCTGTAGGGCTTGGAAAGAGATAATCCCTTGTTTATTCTTTCTCATGCCTTGAAAGAGAGAAAGCTTGAATTTTGTCAAAAATCAGGGTAATTAGGGACAGGATTGTCCTTAACCTTGTTTCAAGGGGTTGGTACAACGGCTATTATTAAGTATAAATTAATTAAGAGGATGAAAAATGACTGAACTTGCAACGCGCGTTAAGGAAATTATTGTAAAGCATCTGGATGTTGATAAGGATAAAGTTACAGAAACTGCCAGCTTTTTTGACGACTTGGGTGCTGATAGCTTAGATACTGTCGAATTGATCATGGAATTTGAAGAAAAATTTGGCCTCACAATTCCGGATGATGCCGCTGAGAAACTTCGGACCGTGCAGGATGCCATTTCTTATATCGAAGCCAACAGCACGAACGGCTAGATGTTTTTGGGGTTAACTCTCAAGAGGTAAATTAAAGGCATGGCTCGTCGCGTTGTTATTACAGGTATTGGAATGGTTTCTCCTCTGGCCGATGGAGCTGAGCGTACTTGGGAAAAACTTATTGCTTCCCAATCCGGCATTCGGGCCATTACCTCTTTTGATGTCTCAGACTTACCTGCCAAGATTGGTGGAACGGTTCTTGAAGGAGAAGGTCCAGGGTTATTTCATCCGGATCGCTACGTGTCTGCCAAAGATCAGCGGAAAGTTGACCGCTTCATCCTCTACGCTGTTGCAGCAGCGACCCAAGCGGTGGAAGATTCCGGCTGGGTGCCCGAAGATGAAGAAGCCCGCGAACGTACAGGCGTTATGATTGGCTCCGGCATTGGCGGCTTGCCGGAAATTGACCGCACGTCCCATATCTTGAAAGAAAGCGGTCTGCGCCGGGTCAGCCCTTTCTTCATTCCTGCCTGCCTCATTAACCTCGCTTCAGGCCATGTATCTATAAAATACGGCTTTAAAGGCCCCAACCATGCGGTTGTCACGGCTTGCGCAACAGGTGCCCATGCCATTGGTGATGCATCCCGCATGATCCAGTACGGGGATGCGGATGTCATGGTTGCTGGAGGCGCTGAAGCTGCCCTATGCCGTATTGGGATGGCCGGATTTGCAGCTGCCCGCGCGCTTTCGACCAAATATAACGATACGCCTGAAAAAGCCTCCCGCCCGTGGGATGAAGGGCGTGACGGTTTTGTCATGGGAGAAGGTTCTGGCATTGTCGTGCTGGAAGAATATGAGCATGCCAAGCGCCGTGGTGCCAAAATCTACGCTGAAGTCATTGGTTATGGCATGTCTGGCGATGCCTATCATATTACCGCCCCTGCGGAAGACGGCAGTGGTGGGTTTCGCGCCATGCGTGCCGCCTTGAAAAATGCTGGCGTTTCACCAGAACAAATCGATTATATTAATGCTCATGGTACTTCAACGCCCCCGGGGGATGCTGTTGAAATTAACGCCGTTAGGCGTTTATTTGGCGATCATATTAAATCCGTCACCATGTCCTCCACAAAATCGGCCATTGGGCATCTGTTAGGGGCCGCCGGAAGCGTCGAAGCAATTTTTTGCGCCCTTGCCATCCGGGATCAGGTCGCCCCCCCTACCCTTAACCTAGACAATCCATCAGAGGGTTTCGGGGATTTGGATCTTGTCCCTCACCAGGCAAAATCAAAACCCATAACCATTGCGCTTTCTAATTCCTTTGGTTTTGGCGGAACAAACGCTTCTCTTGTCTTGAGGAAGGTGTAAGACTTTTTTACAGGGTGGCTTTGTTAAAGCCACCCTTTCTGTCCTTCGTATCCCCTGGGGTTAAAAGGTTATGACGATTTCTGATTACATCTCACTCTTCCGCAGCTAAGGGAGGGTATTGAATAATCCAATCTTCTTTGGTTTCCGCGCCAGTAGTTGGCAATACACGGGAGACTGACCAACCTGCTTCCTTAGCAGCCAAAACTTTGGGCATGTTGTACATCTGGGTATTAATAAGTCCACGGAACCCCTGAAAAGGAGCAGGGCTCTCATGGACATGGGCATCAAGCCTATTAACCATCAGATGATTTTTCTCACGAAATTTTTTTATGAAAGAATCTAGGCATAAGGTTACAACTTTCATGGATTCGTTTAAATAACCCTTCTCTTCGTGTGAATGCTCAAATTCTAGTTCTACGTTAGTATCAATCCATGAACCATCTAAAAAGCCCAGAACTTCAAGTTCATCAAGAAAGTACGCATTACCATAATGACCAAGCTTCAGCGTAGCAATTTTAATATTGTTGTGAAAAACCTCATAACCTCCCATTATATCACAATTAAAATAAGCCTTTAATTCCCCTGATGTTAATTTTACTAAGCGAGTATTAGCTGCTTGTGCTGCGTTTCCTACTTCCTCCGCCGCACCTATAATATAACTATTTAGACCTATGCATAGCCCCGAAACCGCAAAGAATTGCCTTATTTTTGAAGAGATTTTTGAAATGTATAATACGCTGTATATTTTCATTTTTTTCTCCTTATTTTATCCATCTCCTTATTTTATCCAAAATATCACACGATATAATAAACGAAAATTGATCTACTGTGTAGTCAAAAATGTCGCGCCTTTTTTCCCTTTACCTCCCGTTAACGTGTCGATCCTTATCATCAAGGCAAGGTCAGTTTTTGTGCCAAGATTGTCCCCTAAACATTTACAAGAGGAATTGCATCAAATGAAAAAAACAGGTAGGAAGGGAAGAACAATGATCGATGCTCCCTCTGGACACTTTAAGGAGATGGGGTATGATAAAAGCAGAGCAGGAATCATGGCGGCACAATTACGGGCTGTAAAAGCAGTTGAGAATTCTTATGAGGAAGAGGGTCCGGTGAATCAGAAAAAACAGCCTGTCGCTGAATTAATGAACTATTATGAACAAATGCTTTTGATCCGCCGTTTTGAAGAACGTGCTGGGCAGCTTTACGGCATGGGTCTTATTGGAGGGTTTTGCCACCTTTATATCGGCCAGGAAGCCGTCATCATAGGCTTACAGAAGTGTATCCAACCTCAAGATACCGTCATTACGGGGTACCGGGACCATGGGCATATGTTGGCTTGCGGTATGGATCCCAAGGGGGTTATGGCCGAACTCACGGGACGCGCAGCCGGTTACTCCCGAGGTAAGGGGGGATCGATGCACATGTTCAGCCGTGAAAAGAATTTTTTTGGCGGCCACGGCATCGTTGGGTCCCAAGTCTCGCTCGGAACAGGCATGGCCTTCGGCCATAAATATAAGGAAGACCAAGGAGTTTGCCTGACCTTTATGGGGGATGGCGGAATCAATCAGGGGCAAGTTTATGAATCATTCAACATGGCGGCTTTATGGAAACTGCCGGTTGTTTATATTGTAGAGGACAACGGGTATGCCATGGGAACGTCTGTTGCGCGCGGTTCCGCCAGTGGCGAGTTTCATAAGAGGGGAGAACCCTACGGTATTCCTGGGCGGGTTGTGGACGGCATGGATTTGTTCGCTGTTCAAGAAGCTGGCGCCTGGGCTTTAGGGCATGCACGTAGCGGAAATGGCCCTGCCCTTCTCCATATCAAAACCTATCGCTATCGTGGCCACTCTATGTCTGATCCAGCCAATTACCGCACGAAGGAAGAAGTTGAAAAGGTCCGCCAAGAGCAGGACCCAATTGAAACATTCCGCCAGTATATTTTAAGCCAGAAGATTGCCACAGAAGAAACCCTCAAAGGAATTGAAAAGCAGGTAAGGGATACCGTGGCTGAAGCTGCCGCTTTCGCGCAAGAATCGCCGGAACCGGATGCGGCCGAGCTGTATACAGATATTCTCATCTAAGGAAACAAACCCATGACACAAACACTAACGGTTCGGGAAGCCTTGCGGGATGCTATGGCTGAGGAAATGCGCCGGGATTCTACCGTCTTTTTGATCGGGGAAGAGGTTGCCCAATATCATGGGGCTTATAAAGTCAGCCAGGGTCTATGGGAGGAATTTGGCGACAAGCGGGTTGTTGATACGCCGATCACAGAACATGGTTTTGCGGGGCTTGGCGTTGGCGCTGCTTTCGTGGGTCTGAGGCCCATTGTAGAATTTATGACCTTTAATTTTTCCATGCAAGCAATTGACCAAATTATTAACTCTGCTGCAAAAACCCTCTATATGTCAGGCGGACAGATGGGATGTCCCATCGTCTTTCGTGGCCCTAACGGTGCAGCAGCACGGGTGGGAGCGCAGCATTCCCAATGCTTTGCCAGTTGGTATGCGCATTGTCCCGGCCTTAAGGTTGTTTCTCCCTACTCCGCAGCCGATGCCAAGGGATTGCTGAAATCAGCGATCCGAGACCCTAATCCTGTCATTTTTTTGGAAAATGAATTGATCTATGGCCGCAGCTTTGACGTTCCAGAAGATGAAGATTACCTTATCCCTCTTGGCAAAGCTGCCGTCGTACGTCCGGGGAAAGATGTCACCATTACCGCTTTCTCTATTACAGTTGGTCATGCCCTTACCGCAGCGGAACAATTGGCGGAACAAGGTATTGACGCAGAAGTTATTGATTTGCGCACCCTTCGCCCTCTCGACCAGGAAACCATTATCCAGTCTGTCAAATCCACTAACCGGTTGGTCAGCGTGGAAGAAGGCTGGCCTTTTGCCGGCATTGGCTCTGAAATTTGTACAATGGTTTGCGAGCAAGCGTTTGATTTTCTGGATGCACCGCCTGTCCGCGTCACAGGCGAAGATGTCCCCTTGCCTTATGCGGCAAATTTAGAGAAACTAGCCTTACCAAGTGTTGAGAAAATCATCACTGCTGTAAAAACTGTCTGTTACAAATAGGGAAACCCATATGCCAATCAGCATCCTTATGCCCGCTCTCAGCCCTACCATGACCGAAGGAAACCTCGTCAAATGGCTCAAGAAAGAGGGGGACGCCGTAAAAGCAGGCGATACAATCGCCGAGATTGAAACGGATAAAGCCACGATGGAAGTTGAAGCGGTGGATGAAGGAATTTTGGGTCGGATCGTGATCGCTGCTGGTGCAGAGCAAGTTGCTGTTAATACGGTTATTGGCCTTCTTTTGGAAGAAGGCGAAGACGCAGCCGCCCTTGGGAAAGAAATTGCCCCTTCTCAAGCAAAAAAGGAAGCCCCAACGGAAACCTCCCAAACGATCAAAACGGCAGCCACCTCCCCTTTAAAAGATACAAACTCTCTTTCTCAACAGGCCATTCATGCTGGCAACCGTGTGTTTGCAAGCCCTTTGGCCCGCCGCTTGGCTGAGCATGCCAACATTGATTTGGGAACTATTTCTGGCAGCGGCCCTCATGGACGCATTATTAAGCTAGATGTGGAGAATGCAGTACGGTCCCCTGTCGGACCGTCTGCTCTGGTTTATGGTGAATCTGGCTATGTAGACGTCCCTCTCACCACCATACGGAAGGTAACGGCGAAACGCCTGACAGAGTCCAAGCAAGATGTACCTCATTTTTACCTGACAGTCGATTGTACGCTTGATGCTCTCTTGCAATTGCGCCTCGACCTCAACGCCCGCATGGAATCAGAAAAACTCTCCGTCAATGATTTTATCATCCGCGCCGTGGCCCTTTCGTTGATCAAAGTACCTGACGCCAATGTTTCCTGGCAAGAAACGACTTTACGCCGCTACCAGTCTGCTGATATATCTGTTGCGGTTGCGATCCCTGATGGCTTGATAACCCCGATTATTCGTGCAGCCCAAAATAAAACCTTGAAGCAACTTTCCAGTGAAATGAAGGTTTTGGCTGAGAAAGCACGTTCCGGTAAATTGGCCCCCAATGAATTCCAGGGCGGAACCTTCACGATTTCCAACCTGGGCATGTATGGCATTAAACACTTCGGCGCGATCATCAACCCACCCCAGGCTTGTATTTTAGCCGTTGGAGCGGGCGAACAACGCCCTGTCATCCGGGATGGGCAAATTCAAGTTGCAACGCAAATGACGTGTACCCTATCCGTTGACCACCGCGCTGTTGATGGCGCTGTTGGAGCCGCTTTCCTTTCTGCTTTCAAGGAATTCATCGAAGACCCCTTGAAGCTCTTGATGGCATAAGTACAGGCTAAAGACATTATTGCGTCGTCCCCCTGATCTCAGAGTTCTGAAAAAAGGAAGCCGCCAATGACCCTTGTTTTCGGCAGCATGGTTTTTTTTGTTATTTGGTGGACGGTTCTTTTTATCGTCCTGCCATTTGGCGTTCACATCGACAATAAGCCTCAAAAGGGTCTTGCAGCTAGTGCTCCCACAAACCCTAACTTGAAGAAAAAATTTATCGCCACAACAATCTTAACGGTCGTGATTTGGAGTGTCATTCAGCTCGTTATGATCAATCATTGGGTGAGTTTTTCGTGAGAGCCGGAAGATATAATAATGCAACTTACCTCTTTCTCAACCCAGAAGAAGCTCTCATCGATTCCTCAAGCCTTAATTTTTCTTGTTCTTCCCTTCTCTCTTCTCGTTCTTCGCTTTCTTCTTTATCTTCCTCTTCTTTTTTTTCGATTGCTTCTTGAGCTACTTTCACGCTTTCTTCTTTTTCTGCAGCTTCTTCTCGTTCCCCAGCTTCCTTTAGCCCTTCTTTTTTTGGTTCGGCAGACTCATCACAGGAGGAAAGCAAAGGGACAACCCCTATCGCAAGAACAATAGACAAAACTTGCTGGTATAAATTCGATTTTTTCAAAATACATCTCCCCAAAATTTTATAAACTATCCGATAATAATCAACTCAGCTTTCACTGCTGTGCCGCAGTTCATGAACAAAATCAACCACGCCGGATTGCCGTGTCCGGCGCAACCGCTCTGCTGTTCTCATTTCGGTAGCAGCCTCCGCCATCCGACGTTCCACCACGCTCTCCTCGTCCTGTGCCCGATTTTTTAACCGCCGCTCAAGTTCTTCCGTTGAAGGCGGTAAAATGAACACGCTGATTAAATCTGATCGGGCGATTTGGGCTAATTGCTGGGTTCCTTGCCAGTCAATATCAAAGATAATATCCTTTCCAGAAATTAACGTATCTAAGGCCCGTTTTCTGGGTGTCCCATAGCTGTATCCAAAAACTTCCGCATGTTCCAAAAGTTCCCCTTTTTGGATCATCTCGTTAAACTGGCCAGGCGTTACAAAAATATAGTCCTGGCCATTCATTTCCCCTGGGCGGGGGGGGCGCGTTGTGACAGAAATTGAGGGAGCAAGCTCTGGCTCCAGCTCCAGTAATTTTTTGGCAATCGTTGTTTTGCCAGCTCCGGAAGGAGATGACAAAACAAGCATAATGCCGCGACGCTTAATATCTTTCATAACCATCCATTATGTTTGAATTATTGACCTCTCCTTTAACCGTATCAATTTTTCGGGAAACTTCAACACCAAAGTCAGCAATGTTTCAACCCCTCACGATACGTCGGGTAGAGAAGACGAATCCCTAAAGATGTCTTGATTTTATGATTGCACACCCGTTTCTCTTCTGCATAAAATTCCCATAAACTCCGTGACAAGGAAGCCTTCTCAAAAGGAATGAGAGGGGGAACGGCCATCTTAAGCAGTCCGCATCCATACGCGATAACGTCAGCGGTTGCGGCGGGTTCATCATCGGCAAGATTATAAATTTCTCCGGGTTGGGGAGCCGTAATTGAGGATGTCAAAACAGAGATAATATCACGGATATGAAGCCGAGAAAATACATGTCCTGGTTTATCAATCCGCTGCGCAGACCCTGAAAGGATGGTTTCAAGCACACTTCGGCCTGGTCCATAAATACTGCTGAGCCGAAAAATATGGATAGGAAAGGCAGGGTTTTGCGCTCTTCGCTCTAGCCACTGGGTTTCCGCAAGGAGCCGTTGGGAACCGCGCAGTGAGGTCGGCTTTAAGGGAGAGTTTTCCGTTACCCAAGCTCCCTGATGGTCGCCATAAACGGATGTTGCTGACACATAACCAACCCACCTTATAGAAGCCGTTGAGAAATGATGATGCTGTAAAACAACATCGCCCTTTTCATTAGGCGGAATGGTCACAAGGATATGCGTTATGCCTTCCAGGTATTTTTTTGGTAAAGGGGATGCTCCATCCCAAATAACGGCATCAAACCCTTGGTTTTTCAAATTTTGCGCTTGACCTTGCGTTCGCGTTGTCCCTGCTACCCGCCACCCTCCGGTCATCAGGGCACGTCCAAAGTGCTGCCCCACATAGCCAAGGCCGAAGATAAAAAAAACCTGACCAGACATTAAAAATCGAGATCCCCATAATGAGAGGAAGGCGCTATTCCCGGAAGGCGGTCTGACAACAACGCCCGAAAAGTGGGAC
Organism: Alphaproteobacteria bacterium; assembly: GCA_021323455.1. Classification (GTDB taxonomy): domain Bacteria; phylum Pseudomonadota; class Alphaproteobacteria; order Paracaedibacterales; family VGCI01; genus VGCI01. Next base: position 21,209 of record JAJONN010000035.1, read on the forward strand.
GGGATTTGATGCGGGCGTACCAATCTTTGGCGAGTTCATGCTTGTCCCAAGGAACATCTCCCAGATAGTCAACAACGGACAAGTGGGCAGCAGCCGTAACATCTGCCAGGGAAAATTCATCCCCGGCCAGCCACTTCCGGCGGTCCACGAGCCATGAAATGTACGTAAGATGCTCAAAATGCCGTTTGAGAATTTTCTCCAAAACCAGGCTTACGCTGACTTCCTGGGCGAATTTATCATCAAACCAGGCGGCTAGCCGTCTTACTTCTGCCCGATGGGCCAAGCCTGTGCCAATCAAAAGATGTTCGGGATAAGCTTCCTCCAAGTACTCAGCAATGGCCATGCTATCAACGACCGCTGTCCCGTTAAGATCGACCAGCACAGGGACTTTCCCAGCCGGGTTTAAATCCATAAATTCAGGACGCCGTTCCCAGGTCCTTTCCGCTTCCAGTTCAAAATCCAGCTTCTTTTCGGCCAAAATCAGCCGGACTTTTCGGGAAAACGGACACAACCAGTAATGATAGAGGGTGCGCATATGCTCAAAAACCTTTTGGGATAAAAACCTTTTGAGAGTTATATTAGTACGAGTCCAGTTTTGAATAAAAGAGCCAATTCGCGCAACCTTGACGTTAGCCTTGTCAATTGAGGAGGGGCTTTGCTACAAGGTAATATATTCTATTAGTTTAACAAAAAGAGATCTTCTTGTCCCTTATGCATGCTGTCATAAATCCTGACCTTCACCCCAAATGCCAGACTATCTTAGCTGGGCATCAGTCTGCCCATGGGCGATTGCAACAAGCATTTCGTAACAAGACGATGCACCCTGTCTGGTTACTTGCCGGGGAACGTGGCATTGGCAAGTCTACCCTCGCGTACACGATGGCTCGCGAGATTTTGGCAGACGGCGGGCAAGACCCCACCTTTGTTGCGCGTCAAATGATACAAGGAACTTACCCCAATTTCCTGGCCCTGGAACGCTGCCTGAATGACGAGGGAAAAGTTCCCCGCGAAATTAATGCAGAAGAAGGACGCAAGGTTAGCACCTTTTTAAGCCAGTGTGCGGCCATTCCAGGGTGGCGTGTCATTATCATTGATGCGGTCGATGAGATGAACCGCACAGCAGCTAACGCTTTATTGAAAGTTTTAGAGGAGCCGCCAGCCAAAACAATTTTTTTCCTGATTGCGCACTCATTGGGACAAGTTCTGCCGACCATTCGATCTCGCTGTTGCAAGCTTCAGCTTTTTCCGTTAACCGATATGGAGATTGCTCCCCATCTTGCGGGGATTTCACCAGAAATCCTTCCTCTGGCACGGGGAAGCATTGGGCGTTTAATGGCCTTGCAAAAAGCGGGCGGCATCAAGCTGCTGGAGCAGGTGATTCAGGCGATCGGAGGGGCTTTAAAAGGTGACTGGCGTCCTGCTCAAGCGTTAAGCGCTCTTTTTGGCAAAGACAACCCAGGCTATGAAACCATGCTAGACTTGGTTATATGGGCCCTTCACCATTTGATTATACTTGCGCATCTTCCGATGCCCAACACCCCGGCAAATGAAAAACTAAGCCCGTTAATCAAGCTTAAGTCCATGGCACACTGGGTTGACGCACTTCATTGCATCCATCATTTTTTGGAAATCGCCCGAACCAGTCACCTAGACAGAAGCCATATCGTTATGGCGATCTTTTTTATGATTGAAAATCCAACGGCTGGAGATACATTTATTTATGACACCCTCTAACAAATTTTACATCACAACCCCTATTTATTATGTGAATGATGTTCCGCACATCGGCCATATGTATACGAATCTCGCATGTGATATGATTGCCCGTTTCATGCGCCTGGACGGCAGGGATGTCAAGTTTCTCACCGGCACGGACGAGCATGGTCAAAAGGTCGAAAAGTCAGCCCGTTTAGCAGGACAAAGCCCAAAAAGTTTCGTAGACGCTGTTTCTCAAAATTTCCGGGATTTGGCATCCCTCATGCAATTCACCTGTGATGACTTTATCCGGACAACGGAGCCGCGTCATATCAAGGCTGCCCAGCATTTATGGCAAGTATTGCTAGAGAGGGGCGAAATTTATTCAGGGGCGTATTCAGGTTGGTATGCCGTTCGGGACGAAGCTTTTTACCAGGAAGCTGAACTGGTTAATGGAAAGGCACCCACAGGGGCAGATGTCGAATGGGTGACGGAACCAGGCTATTTCTTCCGCCTGTCCAAATGGCAAGACCGCCTTCTGGAATTCTATCATGCCAATCCTGATTTTATTGCTCCTGAAAGCCGTCGAAACGAAGTCCTGCGGTTTGTTGAAGGGGGGCTTCATGACTTGTCCATTTCCCGGGCCAGCTTCACCTGGGGCATCCCGGTTCCTGGTGACCCGGATCATGTCATGTACGTTTGGCTGGATGCCTTGACCAACTACATCACGGCCCTTGGGTACCCCAATCAGGACAGCGCTGATTTTAAAGAGTATTGGGGCAACAGCCTTCATGTGCTTGGAAAAGATATTTTACGCTTTCATGCCGTTTACTGGCCAGCCTTCCTAATGGCTGCTGGCTTGCCACCCCCTGCCCGCGTGTTCGCTCATGGGTGGTGGACGAAGGATGGTGGTAATGATGGAGATTTTTCTGAAGCAGCGCTCATCGGGCGGCTCAACAGTGATCTTGCCAACAGCTATGGAAACCTTGCGCAGCGGGTCCTCTCCTTTATTGCAAAATCCTGTGGCGGCATTGTCCCCTTCCCGGAACAAATGGCACCAGCAGATTACGCTTTGGTGTCCCAACCAACCGACATCTTGCCTACTTTGCGGGCCGATATTGGGCGCCAATCGCTTCACAAAGTCGCCGAACAGATTTGGCGCGTGATTGGGGAGGCCAACCGATATGTTGATGATCAAAAACCATGGGCCTTAAAGGTTGAAGATCCAGCCCGCATGGGAACCATTCTTTATGTTTTGGCCGAAACGATCCGTCAAATCGCCATTCTAACACAGCCCATTGTGCCTGAAGCAAGCGCCCGTATTTTAGACCAACTGGCAATCCCTGATGCCCAGCGGACATTTGCTCATTTAGAAACAGCGCTTGTTCCAGGAACAAGTTTACCGCCCCCAGAGGGCGTTTTTCCCCGCCTATCCTAAAGAATATAAGGAATATGCGATGCTTATTGACAGTCACTGCCACTTGAATTTTCCAGAGTTTACGCCGGATTTAGAGGCTGTTCTTGCTCGCGCTCAGGAAAACGGGATCGGAATGATGCTCACGGTCAACACAAAGCTGGCACAAGCAAAAGATCTCCAGGCCATGGCAGACCGGTATCCGCAGATATTTTGCAGTGTTGGCGTACATCCCCACGACGCTACCTCTTATGTGCATGGATATGAAGGGGATACCTTGCTTAACCAGATTAAGGCGTTGGCCCAACATCCCAAAGTGGTGGGCATTGGGGAAACAGGCCTCGACTATTACTATAATAACAGCCCTCGCGAGGATCAAATTTCGGCTTTTTCAGAGCAAATTTCGGCTTTTTCAGAGCACATCCAAGCAAGCATCGACCTTGACCTGCCGCTTATCATTCATACACGCGAAGCAGACGAAGATACGATTACGTGTTTGGTAGACATTGGACAGGGCAAAGCCAAGGGTGTTTTTCACTGCTTCAGTGGAAGCGCTGATCTTGCGCAAAAAGCACTCAACCTAGGGTTTTATATTTCTTTTTCTGGCATCCTGACGTTTCAGAAAGCTGACCAGTTGCGTCAAATTGCCCAAGACGTCCCCCTAAATCGGATACTTGTGGAAACAGACGCACCATTCCTTGCTCCCGTGCCCCATCGGGGAAAACGCAATGAACCGGCGTTCACGCGCTGTACCGCAGAATTCCTGGCAACCTTAAAAGGTTTAAGCTATAGTGCGGTCGAAACAGAAACCACGAACAACTTCTTTGCGTTGTTCTCTAAAGCGAGACCACTGCCATGAAAATTACGATTTTGGGATGCGGTGCCTCTGGCGGCGTACCCTTAGTCACGGGAGAATGGGGCTCCTGCAACCCAGCTAACCCCAAAAACCGACGCCGCCGCGCTTCTGTCCTGGTGCAAACGAAGGGCAAGAATATTTTAATAGACACCACGCCCGATTTGCGCATCCAGCTGCTGGACGCGGGTGTTGGGAATGTTGACTTGGTTCTTTACACGCACGACCATGCGGACCATGTTGGCGGCCTTGATGACTTGCGCCAGATCTATGCGAAATACCGCCAACCGATCCCAGCCTACGCAGACCATGGAACACTCAGCCAGCTCCGCAAGTCTTACCGCTATGCCCTGGTGACAATGGATCCCCTGTATCCAGCCTTTCTAGACGGTCGGGAGTTTGACGAGGTGATTGATTTTGACGGCATCCAGATCATTCCCTACTTGCAATATCATGGCCACCGCTCCTCTTTTGGATTCCGGATTGGTGATTTTGCTTACTCCACAGACCTCATCGCGTTACCAGAAGAAAGCTACGATGCCTTAAAAGACATTAAAATCTGGGTTGTGGATTGCTTGCGGGATGAGCCCCATATTAGTCACGCTAATGTTGAACAATCCCTCAAGATGATTGACCAAGTTAAACCAGAACGTGCCGTCTTAACCCATATGACCCATCACCTTGATTATGATGACATTGCTTCCCGCGTTCCCCCTCATGTAACACCTGCCTATGATGGGATGGTCCTGGAGCTTCCATGAACACGTTGCATATCTTCATCCTTAGCCTGATTCAAGGCTTGACGGAGTTTTTACCTGTTTCATCTTCCGGGCACCTGGTTTTGCTACCCTATTTATTTGGGTGGCAAAATCAGGGACTCGAAATGGATGTTGCGCTTCATGTTGGGACCTTGGCCGCTGTCCTGGTTTACTTTTGGGTAGATGTTTGGGAAATGATCACTCATTCGCTGCGTTATTGTATGAGGGGATTTCAGGCTAAAGACTTTGACCGACATGTTCGGCTTGCCCTTAGCCTGATTGTGGCAACCTTGCCCGCCATTGCCGCCGGGTTCTTCCTGAAAAAGATGGGCCTGCTGGAAGGGGTGAGGCAAGTTAATGTCATCGCCGCCACCAGCATTATCTTTGGCCTTGCGTTGTATGCCGCTGACCGCTTTAGTTCACAGGAAAAAAGCTTGAACAGCATAACCTCAGGTCG
>JAJONN010000001.1 GCA_021323455.1 Alphaproteobacteria bacterium
CCATAATGGCAGATTTTCTTCTCATATTTTTACCCTTTCTTAGTTTTTATTTCTTTGTACAAGAAATTATTTTGTTCTTCCCTGAAGGCGTTTTAAAATATAAATGCGAATCGCGCTGGAAAGGTTGCGACGATCAGAAGAAGAGGCGAGGTTTTGGTCAATTTGGCGGATAAGGGCTGCAACGGATAGGCCGTCCGCAACAGCAAGGTCCCGTAACGCTTCCCAAAATTCAGGCTCTAGGGAAACGCTTGTTGCATGGCCTGCAATCACAACGGACCGTTTGAGGAGGCTTGGGCGTGTCATCAATTAATAAGGGAGATTAAAAGCGTCCGCTTCATGATGCTGGCGCCTTTGCCTTTTCAACCAACTCGGCAAGAACTTGCGTAAACGGCAAAACTTCCTGCGCTTCCCCACCCAGCCGCCGTACGGCCACAGTGCCGTTTTCAGCTTCCCGGTTCCCAACCACCAGAATGACGGGAACTTTCTGCAAGGAGAGTTCCCGGATCTTGTAGCTGATTTTCTCGTTACGCAAATCCATTTCAGCCCGGATCCCGTTTTCTTTCAGAATCTTGCAGAGTTGGTTGGCGTAAGCATCTCCCTCGGATGTGATGGTTGCAACTGTGGCTTGAACAGGGGTGAGCCAGAAAGGGAATTTGCCACCGCAATGCTCAATGAAGACCCCCATAAAGCGTTCAAAAGCCCCTAAAATAGCGCGATGGAGCATCACAGGGCGATGCTTTTTCCCGTCTTCCCCCACATAAGACGCATCGAGGCGTTCGGGTAATACATAATCGACTTGAAGGGTCCCACATTGCCAGTCACGCCCGATAGCGTCGCGCAAGACGAATTCCAGTTTTGGCCCATAGAAAGCCCCTTCGCCTGGATTCAATGTGTAGTCAAGCCCGGCGGCTGTGGAGGCGTCAAGCAAGGCTTTTTCAGCCAAATCCCAAATGTCATCGGAACCTGCCCGTTTTTCGGGACGGTCAGAAAAGCGCACCTTAATATCCGTAAACCCAAGGTCTTGATATATGCCTTTCAGCAAGTCGCAAAAGGCTTTGGTTTCAGAAACAATTTGCTCTGGTGTACAAAAAATATGCGCATCATCCTGCACGAACGCCCGCACGCGCATCAACCCATGCAAGGCGCCAGAAGGCTCATTACGGTGGCAGGAGCCAAACTCAGCCATACGTAACGGCAGGTCGCGGTAACTTTTGATCCCTTGTTTGAAAATTTGGACATGGCAGGGGCAATTCATCGGTTTAATCGCTAAAACCTTGTCTTCAGATTCTACCGTAAACATGCTTTCCCGAAACTTTTCCCAATGGCCAGATTTTTCCCAGAGGGAACGGTCCAGCAATTGAGGTGTCTTAACCTCTACATAATTATTAGCCTCCAGCCGTTTCCGGATAAAAGATTCAAGGCCACGGTACAGCGTCCATCCCTTGGGGTGCCAAAAAACACTTCCCACGGCTTCTTCCTGAATATGGAACAAGCCGAGTTCAGCACCTAAGCGACGATGGTCCCGTTTTTCCGCTTCCTCCAACATGTGGAGGTAATCCTTGAGTTGCTGTTCCGTAGCCCAGGCTGTTCCATAGATGCGTTGCAACATGGGATTGTTATGGTCGCCCCGCCAGTAGGCGCCCGCCAGTTTCATGAGCTTGAACGCTTTGCCCAGCTTTCCCGTTGAGGGAAGGTGGGGGCCGCGGCATAAATCAACAAACTGCCCTTGGCGATAAAAGCTTAAAGGCTCGTTGCCAGGGATGCTTTCAATAATCTCAGCTTTAAAAATTTCCCCTTGTTCCTTATAGAACTGAATGGCTTTAGGGCGGTCCCATACTTCGCGTGTGATGCTTTCGTTACGGTCAACGATTTCGCTCATGCGGCGCTCAATCTTGAGCAAATCATCTGGCGTGAAAGGCTTCTCACGGTAGAAGTCATAATAAAACCCATTTGTAATGGCAGGGCCAATGGTGATTTGTGTTTCTGGATACAGTTCCTTGACCGCTTCTGCCATGACATGGGCCGCATCGTGGCGCAAAATCTCAAGGCCGTCGTCTTCACTGCGCGTGACAATTTCAACGGTTGATTCTGCAGGGACGGGAAGGGTGATATGGACGCCGCAATTTCTGCGCCTGTCACACTGGCGTCGTAGTGGCGGGAGGTTCCGTCTTTCAGTTTAATCGCGTGCATGGCCTTGTCCTGTTTTGATGGTGATCTGTGCTTTGGTAGCCCATCATAGGCGATTTTTTGGGGTTTAAGAATGAAAAAATGAGGAAAAATGCGATTTTTTGGGGGTTAAGGGTGCATCAAGTAAGCTGCTCCTTCCTCTTTAATCTTTTATTAAGCTGTGAACGGTAGAATAAGAGGCAGGTCGTATATTATTGGTATCAAGTCAGTAATGCAGCAAAAAGCCCTAAGTTGCCTTGATACTTTATCGGAGATAGAAGAATGCGTTTAATCCTTAACGTCTCTTTTTTTATTATGACGAGTTTTGCCTTAAGTGTTCCGTTACGTTGTGAGATCCCCTTTACAGAAGGAAAAGCGGTTTATGAAAATACGCTTCCTCAGTTTAAAAAACTCTCACCTTTTTGGGGAATGGTGGGTCTTTATAGTGATGTGGTAAAGAACGCTCGCCTTTATCTTGGGCCCTATACACCCATTCCACATCCAGATCTTCCTACCCATCCTTCTTTTAAGAATCAAGGAGCTTATAGCCACCCTCAAAATGCGATTACAGCAGTTCTCCAATACCTCTTTCCGTCTCCCGATGGGGTGAATTTTGTCGCTAACGAGAGAGGCAAGGATCCCATCGGGCTGATTGCGAATGAGGTTAAAGACAAAAAGGAAAAACCTGGTAAGCGGACAGGACTTCAGAAGATAGAGGCATTACTGATTAAGATTCAAGATTATCGGCAGGCCCTTCAAGGGGCAACGGCAGCACCAGATTTCCCAGAGGAAGCAAGAGAAGGCCAAGACGCGGCGTTTCAAAAACATGTCCGGGAGATTTTAGCAAATGCCAATGCGCCTGCACCACAGGGGGGCCAAGCTCTCTCAGCTTTTGATGACATTCGCTCCAAGTTTGCAAAGCTTTTGCAACAAGCGATTCTAGAAGAAGTTGCAGATCGTGAGGTGTATTATCCTCCCAATTTTGTAGAAGTAGCGCTACTTACCTATGCTTGGATGATTGCAGATTCGGCCGAGGATCTTTATAGAGGCATGCCAACTTTCTTTGGTACTGATGGAAAATCGGGAAAAAAGAAACGGCAAGAACGGATGGCAAAACACGATCTAGCTCCCTTAACGGCTAACACCTATGATGCAGCGCTTAGGGATTTTTTATCAAAATATAAAAGTATCGCAAATAAAGCAGCTGCGGAAGGAGAAGAGCATAAGGATAAAAGCTTGCTAGCTCCTTCAGCCGTCCCAGAACCTCACCCTTGGCAAGGGGGAGACGAACCTTACGATATTGACCTTGCCATGATGCTCCAAGGACACAGAGCCTATAAGGAGATCCTTCCGCAACTAATCAATTACACATTCACAAGCTATAATGATCCATCAAACGGCAAGGTATCCTATCCTGATTGCGGGGAGACTGCTTTGCGTAACTTTTTTAATATCGTATGGAATCAAGAGGGAACCGTTTCGCAAGACCATATTCAGTCTTTGATAAACCAGTTGGAACGACAACATGTTCCTCCCGGTGATTTGAGGAAAATAGAGGAGATTAAAGAGTTTTATCACCACTATCCTTATATCGCCAGCAGCGGAACAGAGTCCATTCATGCAGCATGGAGCCAGATTGTTTCCAATCTTGACAAACGCTCACAGGGCAGTGTTAACGCTGCAGCTGAGGTTGGGGTAGGGGATGGTCCTGGTGTTGGTGCCCTAGGCCGAGCAGCAAATGCTGACCCGTTGCCTATTATATATCGCTTTCCTGAGCACTTGCCCCAAAAAACATGCAATCTTCAGGCAACAGGGATAATCAATATGCTAAATCTCATCGCCCATCTGATTCCTGATGCAACCTTGAAAACGCCATGGCCCTCTTTAAACCAAGCAGACAAGGAAAACTTCCCATTAATCGCTCAAAAACTCGACCGCCTGTGCGACCTCGTGAGTCGTGGGGGGGTTATGTCCAAAGCTCGAAGATTTACCCTAGATTGGAACAATGGCGAAAAAGAAAAAGAAATTACCAATGTGATCACAGCAATTACCTTTACGATCAACGGTATCCCTGCCTTTGTGTGGAACTTTGAGGATGGGCATTTCCACCTTCAACCCGCGGAAGAAGAGAAGAAGGATTGGCGTACTCAACTTCATCAGGTTCCCCATAATGGTTTTTTAAAAGCTTGGCTCATGCAATTTAAAAATCCTCGGGGAGTTGCAGCAAATGATCATCTATCCTACGAACATCCCTATGAACTCTTCGGGCATCGCCTTTATGACCGCGACACAGCCCTTAAGATCATCGATAGGATTATCTCCGAGAAGTGGGAAAAATACTTTTTCTCCATCCCTTTCCTTGTGAAGAAGAGCATCCCCCTAAATGATACGGATGCGCTTAAAAAACTCTTGATACCTCTCTATGGGCAAGAATGGTTTTTTACAAATCCGGCTTTTCACGATATCGATGAGGCGCTTAGTCAATATGCGGGTACTCGTGATTGGATATGGGGCGCTATGGTAACCGCATACAAAGATAGGGGACCTTTAGATGATCCTGGCCTGAAAACACTGGTACGTTTGCAAGAGAGTAAACTTCTACGGGGTAGCGCAATAACACGCTTCATGAACCGTATGGCTTCAGACTTTGAAACATTCAAAAAACTTTCAATAACTTTAAGGATACCACAGACCTTAGAAGAGTACGATATGAGTGATTTCTTAGAAGAGCAGCTAGAGACCGATAGAGCTTCTATCTTAGGCTACTTATTAGATAATAGTTCGTATGATATTAACAAACCTGGTAATTATCATCAGAAGAACAATACATTACTACACATGGCAGCTGAAAACAATAGTACCAAGTGTGCGCGAATACTCGTAGAGCGTGGCGCTAACGTATTTTCTAAGAACCTATACAACAAGACTCCTTATGATCTTATCGAGAAAAAAACTTCACCCATTGCACAGTATCTCAAAAAAGTCATGGATGGGAAAGAAGCAGAAGCAAAAGCAGGTGCCCCTATACATGCAATAGGAGTCCCCCCTTCTGCGCAAGAATAGCAAAGGGAAAGATAAGCTTAACATACCTCTTTGGGTCTCCTTGTTAAGGAAGTTCCTGTTTGCAATTAAGTTTCAAAAACATTTACCTACTCTTCACAATGGTTCACTAAGGTAATATTGATTCGTATAAATTTAGTGCGGTATCTATTTTAACTTCAATTCGATGTAAGGGAAAATCATATCTGGTTTTAACTTATAAAAATCAACGGAGTATGTCATTGCGAGGAGTGAAGCGATGCGGCAATCTCTATGTTTTTTACCCTTACAATTGCCACGTCGCGCTTTGCGCTCCTCGCAATGACTTAACTTATTGATTATAGATATATTATTGATTTTTTTTACCTTAAAAAATAGTATGCTTCATTTTTCTTACGTCGAATTAAGGTTATTTTATTTTGCTAATCCAATTAACCGGGGTTTTGGAGAAGAGTTGAAAGATATGGGAGGCCCAGCCCCATTTTTACAGCGACTAAATAATAAGAAGAGGACTTAGCCGAAGAGGTATAATATTGAGAAGTTACGATTATGATTTCCTTACCTCGCAAACCTAAGTGGCATTCAAAGAAGGCTTGAGGCTTCCTCTTGATGCATAACAAAAATTATACAAACGATCCTTCTTCGGACAGGTCATTGGATGCTATGTTAGCAAGAAACAAACACCAAAAAAACACAAAGGAGAAACCTATGGCCAAGACAACGGTTCGGTTCGTTTGTCAAGATTGCGGCACATGGCATGCCAAATGGGGGGGCAAATGTGAGGGATGTGGCGCGTGGAACCGTTTGGTCGAAGAACAGGTGGAACGCAAACGCAGTTCCAGCCGTCCGTCTTCTGTTGAATTTGTTGGCATTGTCGGGGAATCTGCAACAGAACCGCGAAAAATAACCCAGATTAGCGAATTTGACCGGGTTTGCGGGGGTGGCATCGTTCCCGGGTCTGTTCTGTTGGTGGGGGGAGATCCGGGTATTGGAAAGTCTACCTTGCTCCTTCAGGTTGTCGCCGCTTTGGCGCGCCATGTTCCTTGCGCTTATATTTCCGGGGAAGAGGCCGTAGCTCAGGTGCGTTTAAGGGCGCAACGGTTAGGTGTAGAAGGGGGATCGCACCTCCACTTGGCTTCTGCCACCAAGGTTGCGGATATCCTCAACGCTTTAGATGAGCTTGGCAACATTGAACTTGTGGTTATTGACTCAATCCAGACGATGGCCATAGAGGCGATTGAATCTGCACCAGGGACGGTTTCGCAAGTGCGGGCTTGTGCCCATGAGCTCATCACCGCCGCCAAGAAACGTAATATGGTTGTTGTCTTGGTGGGGCATGTTACGAAGGAAGGCGTGTTGGCAGGTCCCCGTGTGCTGGAACATATGGTTGATACCGTTCTTTACTTTGAGGGAGAGCGGAACTATCACTACCGTATCTTGCGTTCTGTTAAAAACCGCTATGGGGCCACAGACGAAATCGGGGTATTTGAAATGACCGACCGGGGGTTGAGCGAAGTGCCCAACCCTTCGGCCTTGTTTTTAAATGACCACAACCAGGATGTGAGCGGGTCAGCGATCTTTGCCGGCATGGAAGGGACACGCCCGATCCTAACGGAAATTCAGGCTCTGGTCGCGCCGACTTACCTCGCCTCTCCCCGCCGGACGGCAGTCGGTTGGGACGCAGGGCGTTTGTCCATGATTCTGGCTGTGCTGGAATCGCGCTGCGGGCTGGTTTTTGGAAACAAGGATGTTTATCTGAACGTTGCTGGTGGGTTAAAAATCACCGAACCGGCCGCTGACTTGGCTGTTGCTGCCGCCCTCATTTCCGCGCTGCTCAATGTCCCCATTCCAGCACAAAGCGTCTTTTTTGGGGAAGTGGGTTTAGCCGGTGAAGTTCGGGCCGTATCTCAAGCAGAAAATCGATTGAAAGAAGCGGCGAAGCTGGGGTTTGTACGCGCTTATTGCGCCTTGCCAACGCAACAAAAAGGCGTACCTGGTAAAGAGGGAATGGAGTCCCTGCATGTCATGAAATATTTGATTGAACTGTTGGACTTTTTGCCTAAAGTCCCCCATACTAAAGCCAAATCTATCGCTTTTTAAAGGTGCTGGCTGACTATGAACGGGTTAGATATTATTATTTTGATCGCTTTTTTTGGCTCAACCCTTATTGGAGCTCTGCGGGGGTTTACAAAGGAATTACTCAGCCTATTTAGCTGGGGAGGGGCGGTAGGTCTTTCTTACGTTTTCTTGCCAGTTGCCCAGGAATTTATGCACCAGTATGTGGCGAACGCCACCATGGCGGGTGGCGCGGGATTCTTTTGCGTATTCATTATTTCTTTAGTGATTCTGAGTATCGTTGCCAACATCATTGCTGGGTATATTCATGAAAGTTCCTTCAAGGGCATTGATCATTCCCTAGGGTTTGGGTTCGGAATTTTTCGGGGCGTTGTTTTCTTAAGCGCCATAGAACTGGGAATTAGTACTTTTTGGCCCCGGCAGACCCAATCCGAGACCATTCAGACGGCACGTTTTATTCCGATGGTGCGCAAAGGCGCGGACACCCTCTTACAGGTTTTGCCAACCTCTGCGCGATCTCGGATCTTGGAACAAGCCACAAAAGTAGAAAATCAGATTAATTCTAAGGTTCAGGAGCAGTTGAAAGCGGGGATTCCTGGTTTGCCAGGGGGGGCGCACGCAAGCGTTTCAGAAGGACTTTTCGGGGAGGGTGGCTCCCCAGGAACATCCGCAGGAAATGGGGGGCCACTGCCCTTTAACCACTCTTCCTCCCCAGGGCAGCCCCTTTTGCAAGCCCCTTCTGCTCCCTTGCCCATGCAAGGTTCACCTCAAGTCATGGCGCCATCCCCCATGGTCGTGATCCGTCCGCCTCAGCCCGGCCAAGCTCCCCAATTAGCACCAGCTTCTGATCTCCCTCCGGCTAGGGGGGGGGCTGCTGGCGCAATCCAGCCTTCCTCACCACCGGTGGGGTTAGCGCAATCTGCAACGCCACAAGATACACAGTCAACCGTTGATAAGCTGGCTCGGCTCAACCCTCAATCCTCCCCTCAAGAAGAAAGAGGCTATACACGAGGCCAACGGGACGATATGAACCGGTTGTTCCAGGCGGCTGATGGGGGCTAGGGGATCAGGAGGCAGGATCCAGGGCTCAGGAAAACAGCCATTTAATCAAAATGGTTGTATTCAAGCGCATCCAGGATTTCATTCTTGCAGGTTGCTCCCAATTTAAGCTTGACTTGGTCAAGATACCGTTCAACGATATGGGACGGGAGACCCATTTGATCTGATTGCGTGAACCCCTTTGCAATTAATTCTAAACACTGCCTTTCCCGCTCTGATATAAAAGCCAAATTTTGATTGCATCTCACTAAGTATTCCTTGGTTTGTATCCCCTGAAGGAATTTGCCGATATGATCTTCTGTCAGTAATTTCCTTGCGGGGGCAATATCGTTCCCGTTCTTATGAATGGCTAGTCTGCTGGGGTCAGAATGATCCATTAAATCCGCTGCCTGCTCACAAAAATATTGGATAAATTTCCATAACAACGCCTTATGCTTCGTATAAAGTTCATAAACTTGCGAATTGCCAGGCTGGGAGCTAAAGTTCCAGTTTTCGATAGAGTTACCCGTCCGTCTATAAAAGCTAATCCCATGGCATATATTATGGTTTTTCAATTGTATTAATAAATGATCTGTTGTTTCATCAGGCCATATAAATGAAGTGACTTCAGAGCCGGTCAAAGTCGCTATTTTGGAAAAAGCTTTACCTGAGTCGTGGATATTCTGGAGTGAATATTTTGCCCAGGCATCGTGATTGCAAATACGCAGATATGTTGAACCCTCAAAAAGTCTCAGATAACAAAAAGTTGTGACGCCTAAATATTTTAAAGGATCACACAATTTTTGGACACGGTCGAGGTTTGATGTATGAAACCCCAAGGCTGACTTGTTTATCTCTATAATTTTATTTTGATCTACAGTCATATTGAAAACTCCCGGTCATTCAAAATGGTTGTGTTCAAGTGCATCCAGGAGTTCGTTCTTGCAGTTTGCTCCCAATTTAAGCTTGACTTGATCGAGATAACGTTCAACGATATGGGATGGGAGACCCATTTGTTCTGATTGCGTAAACCCCTTTGCAATTAATTCTAAACACTGCCTTTCCCGCTCTGATATAAAAGCCAGGTTTTTGTTGTATCTCATGATGTATTGCTTCGTTTGTATCCCTTGCAGAAATTTACCGATATTATCTTCCGCAAGTGATGTTGTTGCGGGCACAATAGGGTTCCCATCCTTATAAATTGCCAGTCTGCGGGGGTCAGAATGATCCATTAAATCCGCTGCCTGCTCACAAAAGTATTGGATAAATTTCCATAACAGTGCCTTATGCTTCATATAAATTTCATAAATTTGCGAATTATCAGACTCAGAGGCAAAATTCCAGCCTTCTATAAAGGTACCCGTCCGTTTGTAAAAACTGATTCCATGGCATATGTTATGGTCTCTCAGCGCGCGTAAAAAATAATCTCTTGTTTCATCCGGCCATATAAATGAGGTTGTTTCCGCATCGACCAAAGTCAATATTTTGGAAAAGACTGTACCTGGGCCGTGAATATGCTGGATATGATATCTTGACCAGGCGTCTTGATTACAAATACGAAGGTATGTCGCGTCATCAAACATTTTCCGGTAACTAAAAGTTGTGATCCCTAAATATTTTAGAGGATCACATAATTTTTGAACCCGGTCGATATTTGATAAGTCAAACTCCAAAGCTGACTTGTTCATATTTATGATTGTATTTTGGTCTAGAGTCATCTTGAAAACTTATGATAATTATGGACAGGGATATAGGTTGGTCAGGGATCTCAGTACTTTTCCAAAGGTTCTCCGGTCATTCGTATGCAGCAAGCGATTAATAAGTACGTTACTATATCAAGAAATGCTTGGAAAAAATATCGTTAAAATTTATGCGGTGGAGATTCGAAAATTGATTTATACAACCAATGCCATTGAGGGGATCCATCAGCAGATGAGGAAATTTACCAAAACCAAAGGGGCTTTCACCTCTGAAAACGCCCTTTTTAAGCTGGTTTATTGCGCTTGCCAGAAAATAGTTGAGAAATGGACGGTGCCTTTAAAAATTGGGTTCCGACCATTTCTCAGTTCGATGTACATTTTAAAAGAAGACCCAAGCTGAGGGCCAAATAATTAACCCTTGGCACAGTTATTTGAACAATCTCACATCTCTTTCCAAATCTCTCTTTGTGAAACCTTCCCTTTTTGCTTTGCAGTACCATTTCTCGGCTTGCTCTTTATCTTTCTCCACTTTGGCGCCATCTTCATACATGCTTCCAAGTAAAAATTGAGACAGTGGTTCTCCTTGATAAGCTGCTTTATGAATCCACTCAATAGCTTTCTTGTCATCTTTCTCCTCTTTCTCTTCGCCTACCATATATAAAAGGTCCTCGTCGTCTCCATATGAAAGACCAAGGAACAATTGAGCGAGTGGAAACTCTTGTGTTGCTGCCTTACGGAAAAGTTCTCTAGCTTCTATAGCTTGATCCCTATCTACTTCCTCGTTTTTCAGATACATTCTTCCAAGTTGAAATTGAGCAGCTGCATGGCCTTGTTCTTCAGCTTTACGATACCAGACATTAGCTTCCTGCTTAGCCTGAACCTTTGTGCCAAAATTTTCATACATCCATCCGAGGGTAAATTGAGATCGGGCAAATCCTTGCTTTGCGGCCTCAACCAGTGCTCGTTCTATATTATTGAAGCCCATGGGGCTAAGATAACCTCCAAATAAATAAGGTAAGGCAGTAATGAATATTGCTTGAGCATCTCCTGCATCAGCAAGCATGCTCCATTCCTCTTCATGCATTAACATTAAATTTCTCATGAAGTAGCTATTATAACAATATTGGCCAACGCCGATCATAGAGGCGCATTTTTCAAAAAGAGTACTTGCTTTCTCCAAGCTTATCCTAGCTTCCTGTAATCTTATTTCTAAAAGTTTTTTCTGCCCAAATGCTTCCAAAGCTTCATAAAAACCCTGGCTCCAAGTTTCTGCAAAATTGTTCTGTACCGCTTTTTCTGCCGCTATGGTTGAATCAATAAAAAATAAATTAATAAACACGGTTAATAAAAGTAAATGTTTTTTTAATCCCTTCATTTGAATATCTCCTTCATTTTAAATTATCTAATATTTGGTAAGGCTTTCAAAAGCTCTGCCAAGAGTATGAATCGTTAAGGCTCTGAAAAATTTACGGGAACCTCGCAATTTAGGGGTGTTAACGAAATTTTCTAACTTTCTTTTCAACCGTTCCTGCCCAACCTTAGATTTAAAAATATCTCCTATTCTACCAACTGACTTCTTTCGTTCTGTAATTTGTCACGCTCATACTTAATTTATCGTAATCTCCTAGTCTCCTTCCATTCTTCATTCCTCTTTGCCTCCATCTCCTCAGCCTGCGCTTGTTCCCATACGCGTCTTGCTTCTTGTGCCTCTTCCTCTGCTTCTTTTGCTCTCATCAACTCTTGCTTAGCTCGCTGTCTCTCTAGTGCCTGAAGTCCTTTGAGGACTTTTTGTGCATCTGCGTGGCCCCGAACAGCGGCTTTCTCATACAGTGCTCTTACCTCCTCACCGCAATCCTCCCTGATCTCTTCTTGGCTGTAATGGTATTCTAGAGCAAGCGTGTAATAGTGTTCTGCCTCTTTTGCTGTCCTAGTCTCCATTTCTTTCAGCACCTTGCCATACGCCTCCTTCCACACGCGCATTCCTTCCATGGTCTTTTGTTCTAATTCTTGCCGCTGTTCCATTCTCTGCTCTTCACCCGGATCTTTCAGCCCTAATTCTTCAAGCTTCGCTTGTCCGAATTTTTCCAGAAAATTATAAAAACCTCGAGCCCAAGCTACTTGAAATCCACTGCCCTTTCTTGTTTCTTCTGTTGCTATAGCTGAAAAAGCCAAAGACAAATTAATACATACGGTTCCTAAAAATAAATGTTTTTTTAATCGGTTCATTGGGGTGTCTCCTTCGTTCTAAGCTGCCTCTTATTTGGCAAGGCTTTTGAAAGCCTTGCCAGAAATATGAATCTTTGAGAATTCGTCAAAAATTACAAGGTTTCACCCTAGGACCAGGCACTGGCACTGGTGGGATGACCACTGGCTCTTGATGCAGCGTTTCCAAAATATTTTGGAGAACTTGTTTGTTGATATGTCTACCCAAAATATTATAAACATTTTCAATAATCCTTGCAGACAACTCTTCTGGAGTCTTTATATCTCTTATACGTGTTTGCAGCCCGATTTTTGTCATATCATTCCAAGACGTAATCGGATGGGACTCCAATGCTCCGATGCACAAGCCCAGCAATCCGTAGGGAGATTGACGGATCACAGCTTCTAACAATCGCGAGGGTTTTTCCTCTTGATAGCCATAGGCTGATAAAATATTTTTGAAAATATTAAGCTCTCTGAGGATTGTTTCCTCACTTAATACTGATAATGCTGGTAAATTTTGGGGATTTTCCACAAGCCTTTCCAATAACTGGCCCTGAGATTTAAAGTTCAAGGAGATTTTTTTACTTTGCGGCACACGCTGTTCTTCTTGCCCGTCCTTTTCATCTTCGGCCGCTGTAGGAGCAAAAAGCGCACCTTGAGCAGTTGAAGACCCCACTTGGATGGCAAATACATCTTCATGAAGACGGTTTGTGAGATTTTGCATGATAACTTGTAGTTGTCTCTTATACGCTTCCTCTCCCTCTTCTCCTCTTTGAAGGACAACAGAGGGTAATTCCATTGTGCGGGCAAAAAGCGGAAATAGCTTTTCTGTATCTAGGTGGGTAGATGATGGGATAGCCAAGCTTTCCAAAACAGTTTTTGGTAAATTGTGGGTAAAAGAATTCTTGGAACACAATCCTCTAACATACGTCTCATATAGCCCCTTAACTTCCTCAACTTTTTGAGTTATGAGGCGCTGGATATCATCAGAAGAGCAGCTCTTGTGCTGCTGCTTCCTCAGATAATTGTCCAGTATGTCGAACTCTGCTTTTAGATCATCTTCACTTTTGTCCAGAGCAGGTAGGTATTTTCTATAGGTCTCTAACTTCTCATCTATACTTTTGATTTCATCATCATACACCACTTTGAGTATTGGATTATTACGTATTATTTGCTCCGCATTTTCTTTTTTCCTTTTAAGTTCTTCAATTTCTTTTTCGATTTTTTCTCTTGCTTTCTCATAGCTTCGATCTTCGCCACCATAATTTTCTAATGCTTCAAGGTGGAGATTGAGATTCATTGTTA
This sequence comes from Alphaproteobacteria bacterium, assembly GCA_021323455.1. Classification (GTDB taxonomy): domain Bacteria; phylum Pseudomonadota; class Alphaproteobacteria; order Paracaedibacterales; family VGCI01; genus VGCI01. The sequence continues at coordinate 13,530 of JAJONN010000001.1, forward strand.
TCTGACTCATTGCTTGTTGAACAGCCTGAATCGCTTCATCCAATTCGGGTAAAGATACCTGTGTGTGCATTGTCATGATATCTTGGCGCAAATTCTGAATGGACGCCCTATACTGCTCTATCAGAAAAGGATGATAAAAAGAACTTTGTTTAAACGAATCATCCAGTGACCTTTCTTGAGCAGAAGATATATGCCGCACTCCCAATGAATCAGAAGCCGAAGATGGACGATCCATGGAACGATCCATGCTCAAACTACCTTGCGAAAGGGCAAGTGTTACAGCAAAAAGAGTTGAGGAAGTTAAAAGTTTAAGTTTATTCATTGAAGTTCTCCATTTTATAAAAGTTTAAGTACCATTTTTATGGCTGACCCCTTCAACCACCCCGAACCATTCGACGCAGCAGCGGTCAGACAGGTTGACCTTAAAGCGATCAGCGAGGGCGCAGGAGATGAAGAATCTACTTAAGAACCAACCATAGAAAATTTTACGTAGTTCTTTAACTTCCAGCAAAAATGCTTTAGGTTAGGCGTTACCATGTTACCGGGCGCTTTTCATATTCTGGAAGTTGTCGGGATAATCAGAGCAAGGAAGTATCATGGCCGATCAAGATAACCAACTTATCCTTCCCCAGGAAATTTATTCAGCCCATCTAAAAACAATCCATGCTGTCAGGTTGTCGAAGAGGGAAATTGATATTATTGCTTGCGTTCTCAATGGCCGGTCAGCAAAAGGGATTGGGCATTTTTTATCCCTGTCTCCCCGGACTGTCGAAGCCCACATCCATAATGCGATGAAAAAACTAGGCTGTACATCGCGGGAAAGCATGATTACCTTGCTTGAAAGCACCGGGCAATTTTTAACGCTCAAATCTTATTACCTGAGCTTGCTCACCTACAGCGCCTTTGAGAAATCCCTGAAGGATATTGCTAAACAGGAAACAGGCACAAGCGCCCAGAAGAGTTGCCTGATTGTTTACTGGCAAGACAACAACCCTGCTTTTTTTCAGGACCTCAAAACCCATTTAAGCCTTGCGGGTATAGCAACCTCCCTGGAACTGCGACAACAGCGTGCATCTTTTTCCCAGCTTACCCAGGAAACCCACCAGGATATTTATACGATCTATATTATGCCGGATTCATCGGGGCCTGCTGCACCGGCTCATCCAGGTAAGCGTAAAGAGATGCCCCGCTCCTCTTCTCAAACAACCTTTTGTGTGGATAAAGTTCTCTTTTTGCTGTCCCAAATGGCAATACCAGAAATAACTTTGCAGGATGGAGCGCATTATCCCCATATCAACCTTGCTGACCAGAAGAACTATTACTTTCTGGTTTTTTCAATCCTTACGAAGATTTTACCTAGCCTTAACCTGAAGAAGACCATTGCAACTTTTGAAGAAAAGCATGGTATGTTAAACACTTCTTCTGAGTCAGACAGAACGTATCCAGAAGGAAAAGCGCGGGCAAAAAATGGGGGTCAAATTGTCGCCCAGCTAAAAAAGGTTTTGCTCAACAGAAAGACGGGAATTCTCCCGTCTTTTCTGACGAATTTGCTGGCTGCTTTATTAGTGCCTGTCCTGCTCTTTACCTGCCAACGGTATGTCGCTGATGAACCGGGTACCATAAAAGCAGACAAGGCCCAGCGTAGTCTGCAAGCTCAAGACCACTCCCCCAATCAATTCGTCCGATCTGACCTCGTTATCCCTGCAGAATCTGTGCTCTTAAACCGATTGGCCATCATCCAGCAGATTGAGAACCAGTTTAAAGAGCAAAAAGAAGACATCAAAACAGTTGCTCTTGTCGGGATAGGGGGCGCAGGTAAAACCACCCTTGCTCGCCAATATGCCCATTCCCAAGAATTACCTGTTATTTGGGAAATTAATGCTGAAACTCAAGAAAGCCTTAAGGGTTCATTTGAAAATCTTGCTTACGCTATCTTAAAAACGAATAAAGAAAAAAATGCATTAAGAGAGCTGCAAGGCATTAAAAGTGCTACAGAGCGGGAAGAGAAAGTAATGCGACTGGTCAAAGAGTCCTTAAGGTCACACTTAGATTGGCTTTTAATTTATGATAATGTGGAACAATTTAATGATATTCGAAAATATTTTCCCTCTGATTCCCGTGCTTGGGGAAAAGGGAAGGTGATCCTAACCACGCAGAATAGTCATATGCAAAACAATAACCGTATCCACTTGACAATCCAGGTAGGAGGGTTAGAGCCGTCTGAAAAATTGGATCTTTTTCTCAAGGTTATGAGTCGAGATTCTTTATCTCCTTTCAGTGTCATAGAAATTGGGCAAGCAGAAAAGTTTTTAAATTATATACCACCATTCCCTCTGGATGTTTCTGCAGCAGCTTATTATTTAAAAGCAACCAATATTTCTTATAAAGAATATTTGGCGCGTCTAGACAATAGCAATGAAGAATTTCTAGAAATGCAGAAAAATGTTCTTAATGGGGCAACAGAATATACAAGAACCCGTTATAGCATTATCTCTTTATCTTTAAAAGATTTTATCCATAAGAATAAAAATTTTTGCGATCTTTTGTTACTGACAAGCCTTTTGGATGCCGAAAACATTCCAAGAGATTTATTGAACCTCTATAAAGGTGAGCTTATTGTTGATAATTTTATTTATTCTTTGAAAAAATATTCATTGATCGTCGGCCCATTATTGCAGCCAGCCCCTTCTTTATCCCATATATTTATTCATCGTAGCACCCAAAATATTAGTTTTGCTTACCTGGCTGAATTTTTAAAGTTAAACAAAGATAGCTCATTACTAAAAGAAATTGTTTGTCTCCTGGATGATTATCTTGGCCAAGCCATAGAGGCAGAAGATTTCCCAAAAATGCAAATTATGGTGGGGCACCTTGAGAAATTCCTGCATCACCGTAATTTATTGACAGATTTTTCCCAAGGATTATTAGAAAGCAAGCTAGCCTGTATATATTATTTTATCAAGAACAATAAATCACGCCAAGCAATTAAAAACATTATAAAAATTTTGGTCTCTCGAAGTTCAAAGATATTATCTTCAGATGAAGATAGATCAAAGCTTGCTCGTTCCCTTCTTCAGGTAGGTGTTGTTTGCACCGAGTTGAGGCTTTATAAGGAGGCTCTAGAATTAATTGAACATGCTGCCAAGATTTATGGAAAAAGCGGTTTAAGGCAAAATCTTGAGTTATCCTGGGCTTTGTCTCACTTAGGAAATGTCTATAGACGGCTGGGAAATTATGAAAAGGCAAGAGATTATCTTGAAGACAGTGTTCGCCTCAGGAAACAATATGAAATTGATGACAAGCGTATAGTTCACACTTTATCCTGCTTAGGAAGTGTCTATAGAGGACTCGGTTCCTATCAAAAATCTATAGAGATTTTAGAAGAAAGCTTAAAGCTTTGTGAGAAATATTATCCTAAAGACCACATTAGAGTTGGCAGGGCTTTAAAATCATTAGGGACTGTATACAGGAGATTAGGAGATTACAAGAAAGCTAAGGAGTATATTGAAAGAAGCGTCTTGATTTTTAAGAAATATTTTCCTGAAAATCACCTCAATATAGGATTAACCCTGGCTTATTTAGGAAATTGTTTGAGGGAACTGGGGGAATATCAGAAATCCTGTAATTGCCTTAAGCAAAGTTTAAGGATCCATCAGAAGCACTTTGATGAAAATGATGCTATAATAGGATGGATACTGTTTCATTTGGCCAAGACTTACAAAGACCTTGGCAGGTACCAAGAATCCCAGGAATTATTTGACAAAGTCCTTAAAATTTATGATAAGAAGTGCGGAGGAGAAAATATTGAAACAGCCCGTTTGCTGAGAGATGTGGCTGAGATTTATCTTGAAAAGAATTGTCTGGATGATGCAGAAAGTTTTACTAAGAGATCTTTGGGCATTCTCGAACACCGTAACCATATTGATGTTTATCGGTCACTTGAAACTTTAGGGGAAATATACCTTAAAAAATCTATCCAATTACCCACTACCAAAAATAGTCAGAATTTTAAAAACCAAGCCATAGATCAGTTCAACCAGGCACTAAAAATAGCAAGGCAACACTTCCCAAAGACCTCTGCTCACATTCAAAGGATACACTCTAAAATTAAAATCTTACAAGAAGAAAGGTCGCGATTATTTGTCAAAAAATAGTATAATTTTACTCAATATTATAATTTATTATCATCGGAGTCCTTACGTTCATTAGGTTCAGCCAAAGTGCAACACTTTTCAGCTTCCTCGTCGGCTTGCTCTACTTTCTGCTCACCTAAGTTATAAAAGTCTACAGCAAGCTTGAACCCTTGCTTTCTAGAGCATTCTATCCAGAAAAGTGCATTTTCAAATTGCCATGCTTGTATCAACAACCTTCCAAGGTTCCACTGCGCGAATGAATGACCATTTCTTGCAGCTTGCTCGTACCAATTAAAAGCTTTTTGAGGATTTTTCTGTATCCCTATTCCAAACTCAAATATGCACCCTAAGTTGAATTGAACAATCGGAGAATTTTGGTTGACCTGTGGTAATAGCCATGTTTCTAATGCATCGGAAGATTCTTGAGATTCTGGTTTGCTAAAAGTAAGTTCTAATTCTTTTGGTAGCGTATTTAAACGGCTGGTTATCTTCTTTTTTTCTTCTTCTGTTCCTTCCCCGAAGTATATGTCAGGATCTAAGGCTCCTTTCAGATAGAAATATAGAATTTTTCCTATCCATAACACATGAGTAATTTTCTGCAATTGGTTTTCTTTACTTTTCTCTTCTAGTTCGTTTGAACGATTAAATATGGTCATTATATGAGATAAATAATTAAGGGCATTCTCTCTCAGTTGGTCATTACCAAATCCCTCTTCAAATACAGGCGTTAATTTATTTATAAATAAATCGCAAACTTTCGGAAAAACATCATGTTCGGTTTTTTTGTTTTCTGCTCTGATAACAGATTGTACTAAGCGATGGATGGAGAAAAATTCTTTGGATCGTTTAATAAGAGAGAAGTCACAAAGGTCTCTGAAAGCGCCTTCTATCTCAGGTTTCTCTTTCCATTCTAAAAATATACTTTTCACGATGGAATCAGGATCAAGGTAAGCACAGTATACAATAAGTTCCTGAGCTAACGGCGAGATTTCTTCTTTTGACATACGGAAAGTCTTATCAATTAACCTGTTATAGGTTATTTCTAGCCCACTGAAAGGATCTCTCCTTTCCTCGAAATGAGCCACCAAATGAGCTGCCATAGGCATACTTTGAAAATCTTTTTGAAAAGCTTTGAGATATTCCTCAAAGATATTTTTTTGTACATTATTGCCCCCTATAAATTTGATATAATGGGCTGCATGAGAAAGAGCGAGCGGGAAACAAAATAACGCCTCAGCAAGTTGTGTCACTATACCTGCGTTTTCTACGTTGTCTTCAAGGCCAGTGATGTTAAGTAGATATTTTTGAGCTTCTTGAAGTTGAAACACATCCAGGCTAATGGGTGCCGGGCCCCACCCTTCACTGCAGCGCGAAGTGATTAAGATATGGGTGTTGTCTGGTATTTTGCCCTTTAGAAAGGCTGGGTTAGGAACGTTATCGTAAATAAGCAAGCAGTTCCCACGTTCAGATACATGATGCTTAACAAGTTCTATAATAATATGATCATCCTGACCTTTGGTAGGAATGCCAATATGCTGCAAAAGGTTTCTATATCCCTTTAAGAGGGAAGTTTCTGTCTCGCTTAACAACCAATACACCAAGTTATACTCTTCATTAAATTCATGAGCGTATCCTAAAGCTAAAGAAGTTTTACCAATTCCTCCCATGCCTGCAATGACAGCCTTGGAGGAAAGTATTGCAAGACCTGTATCGCGAAGTTCTTCGTGCAAGAGCATCAGGTAGCTTGTATCTGAACCTTTCGGAGTTCTGGAAATAAACCCTGCCGGCCGATCAGGCAGCCAGAAGGTATTTTGTTGGGAATAACCCTGTGAAGGGGGTTCTACGTCATGGTTCTCTTGCATCCAGGATTTTAAAATTTTTATTTTTATTTCTTGATCTTTTTGTTTATCTTCATGTTTTTTTGCGTTAAAAATTGCTCTATAAAATCGTAATTTGTAAAAATTACACTGTTCCCTAAAAGTTTCTTCAAATTTTTTTTGTCTTTCTGGTGTAAAAATATTCCCTTTTATTTTTTTTAAATATGTTTCAATAAATTGCTGTTGAAGATTTTTTGTAATTTGAAAATAGGCATCTTCTTCTTTAGCGTTTGTGTAAGTTTGTTGAAAACACCAATCCCATAAAGACCCTAAAAACCGTCCCACGTCTTCAGCAGGATCACCAATATCACCGTATGTTCTTATAATTTTTCCAACATCTATCATTGTGATACGACGATAAGAATCTTCAGGTAATTCAATGCTCTTATCATCATTATAAAAGAAGTTGTTGCCGTGAGCATCCCCATGGGTTATCGTTAAAAAGTAGTATAGTTCATCAGCATCACATGATCTAAAAATGTCACCCCAATTACTCTTAACTTTTTTATAGATTTCTTTTACTAACCTTGCAAATTTTTCTTGGTCTTGATCAGGTAATAGATGAATAATATTACTTGAATTAATGTTTTCAACTTCATTATTAGGCAGCTGCTGTCCGGCTGCCAAACAAAGCGGTAATTTTTCCTGGTTTTCTTCTTCCAATAGATTTTGCTCTAATGTCTTAAAAGATAATGCCACATGCTCTATATATTTTTTTCTATCTGTATTTTGACGGTAATTACTTACATGAAATTTAGCAAAATATTTAGCGCATGCTATTACGACGTCTTCGGCTGATGTCCCTGACAGAAAATGGTGGATAACATGCGTGTTCGCTCCTTCCATTATAAGATTCAAGCAATTTTCTGGACACAGAAACGCATCGTATATTCTTGCCATTTTGAGAGCTTCAGGCAATGGGTTAATATCTAAAGCAATAAGAGAGTGTAAGAGTTCGTTCAATCCTTCTTCTATTTCTATAGCCTTAAATTTTTTTATTGCTATAAAATTAGCTTTGTTATGAGACAAAATAATAAGGTCACAGCCACTACCCCCTTTTATAGTTTTTATAGAAAAATTGATTTCTTTATTATTTACAGTTATTAAATGGTTATGGCCTCCGTTTGAGGTGATATGTTGGATTATTGGATTGTTCCATGCCAAAAACGTCTTTTTTTGTTGGTAGTGTTCTTGAAAAAAAGTATCCAAGTCATTTAAATCAATTCCAACTGGATTTGGGATAAGGTCGACGTTATTATCGGGCATTCTAACAATAAGGCCATACCCTTTTTTTGTTTTTATTATTGCTGGGGCATGTTCTAAAGCATTTTCTTCTAAAAGCGTCTCATCTCCATTTATTAAGTGAAGACTACATCCCATTAGAGAAAGGTCACTCTTTGACCATTTTAAAATTTTTTTACATCTTTCTAAATAAAATCCATCAACTGTATTTGGATTTATCTTGTAATTTATAATTTTTCCTTTTATTCCTTCTAAGCCTGTTTTTATTTCTTTTAATCTGTCTGATAAGTCAGCTTTTTTCCAGAATTCTTGTGTCAAGGGGTGTTTGGATCCCTTATAAAACTCTGGTGAGTCTAAGAAATCTTTTATGTTTTTCAATAGTTGCCTACAACAATCCTCATAAAAGTCTAAAATCCATTTGCACGTAGAAAGGATATCCTCCTGATATTCCCCTGATACTCCTCTGAAAGTTCTTACTAATTTTTTTTTAGATGTTCTTATCCTATCAACTAAGCAACATATCTGTTTTTCTGCTAAAGAAGGATTCCCTACTTGGAATAACGATTTAAGATTATAACTGTTTTTTTCTTTAAAAAGATTAAATTCGTCCTTTAGCTGCTGGTTCCCTTCAAAAAAAGGCGACAGGATTTCCTCCAAACTATCGACGACATGGCTAGATATATCGTCGAAGTCTGCTTGTGTGACCCCAAAGATATTTCCGGCAAGGCCAACAGGTTGGGCATCTCTTTTCTGGCGTTCTTCCCAAGATTCCTGGCTTTCTTTTTCTTCCTCATCCCTAGGGAAGTCCATAGCAAGACATTCATTTGCCTTATATATCTTACGGCTTTTGTTGGCTTCATCAGTCTGCATATTCTTAGCAAGACGTTCATCTGTCTTAAGGGCTGTACCCCCTTCATCATCTGCTCCAAAACAAGCTGGCGATAAACTCCCAACCATACCCAAAATGGCTATGCTAAACATTAACGTCTCTTTCAACGTATGGGTGTAAATTAAATGCCTAATTTTCTTACAATTCCCCTGATTTTTTTGGTAATTTTTCATTGTTTTTCCTTCTTGTTCAGCTCAACCCAAAATGGTTAAAATAAAGACTCGACCCTACTAATTTATGTTTCTTCAATCATTCCTCCCCTTAATTCCGGATGGGTGCTTTGTAGGAGGTTGCAATCCCTGCCTGGAAAAATGATCAATCATCCTTGCAAAAGCTTTCAAAACTTCAATACCTGCGGCATAAAATGGTAAAAATGAGGAATATTTAAAGCACTCGGAAAGAATGGGGCAGGCCGGGGTGAATACTGTTTGAAAGGGGGATTGCGAAGCCTACCATCCACCATTGTTAATTCTTCCTTTTTGAAAGGGGAGGGGTCCAATTATGATTTTAACTTATAAATAATTTTTATAAAATTGTCTATCCTTGAGTGTACGGTTAGGCAGCCAACGTGGTAAGCATCTCGACCTTATAATTGAAGTAGATTTTTGCAAATGCAATTTCTTGCTTTGAGTGTGTTTTCTCTAATCTAATGTGCTATTGCAATAATCTAATTGCCCCAAGCATTATAAGCATCTGGAAAGTCTAGCTGAATTATCTTTAGCCAAATCAATAAATGAAAATAACCCCCAACAAGCCAAAATCTTTAAAAAACAGGCTATCGATTATTTAACGCAAGCTCTGGAAGTTGTAAAAGCCCATTTCCCAGAAAATTCCCCTCATATTGCAAGGATCCAATCGAAGCTACTGGAGCTGTAGAGACGACCCAGGCCGAGGAGCTACAAAGACAGGAAGGCGCTAAAGCGTCCCCCTTTCTTTTGCATGTTCGTTGTGAGGCTATTTTTCATTACAATAAATCAGATAATGTAAAAACGCCCCCAAGGTAGCGCCTAATATGCTTGTCAGGAATCTTAAAATAAGAGCGTACTTTTAAAAAAATAATGTTTTTAATCGTTTCGCTGGAGCCGTTCGCGGCGTTCATGCCGTTCCTGGGCCTCAAGACTTAACGTAGCGATGGGGCGTGCTTCCAGGCGTTTGACGCCAATAGGTTCGCCTGTTTCATCACAATATCCGTAAGAACCTTCGTCAATCCGGCGAAGGGCGTCCTCAATTTTATTAATAAGTTTCCATCCTCGATCTCGTGCACGAAGTTCAATCGTTCGATCTGTCTCATTGGCTGCGCAGTCAATAAGGTCTGATTCAGCCTGCGCCTCTTCTTGAAGATGGGTAATGGTTTCGCTTGATTCTTGAAGCAACTGGCTGCGCCAACTCATAAGCTTGTGACGAAAATAGTCTATTTGTTGAGAACTCATAAAAGGTTCGTCATCAGAAGGTTGGTAAGGTGTAAGGATTTCACGGGACATAAATTCTCCTTTCCTAGTAAATTGCCATCATGACTTTATTTGACACGATTTTGGTTAATTTTTAACTAATTATGCGTACACTATAGGGTGCGACAATTTGGCAAGCAAGTCTTTAAAATTATCCATAAAATTTATTTTTCTAGGTGTGACTTTTTAGCACACCCTATGAGCAATGCCTTGATAAGACTTACAAAGTAAAGGGTTGAAAATTATCTCGTTTCGTCTTAGGTACTTAATATATAATGTGCCAAGAAATGAAGGAGTGTTTCATGAGTAATAATAATGTCCCTCACAACCCCCCGCCTTCTCCTCTTGAGGGTGTTCCTGACAACGATTCAGAAAAGACCGCAAAGACCGCTGAGGAGCTGGAAAAAAAAGCTGAGCCTGAAGGCCAGGAGCCATCTGCCTTGGAAGGGGAACTTGCCAGTTTAAAAGACCAATGGCTGCGAGCTATGGCTGAAACAGAAAACTTGCGCCGCCGTGCCACGCGGGATCGGGAGGAAGCCCTTAAATATGCAAGCACAAACTTCGGGCGGGATATGTTAGTCATTGCTGATAACTTGCGCCGGGCGCTTGAGAGCTGCCCTGCTACCGAAGATTTGCCAGAACCGATTAAGGCGCTGATTCAGGGAATTGAGATGACAGAGAGTGCTTTATTGTCTACGTTTGATCGCCATGGCATCAAGAAAATTGACCCGTTGAGCGAAAAGTTTGATGCGAATGCGCATCAGGCCATGTTTGAAGTTGAGGATGAGAGCGTCCCTGCCGGAACGGTCGTCCAAGTGTTGCAAACAGGTTATACCTTGCATGATCGCTTGTTACGGCCTGCCATGGTTGGGGTATCCAAAGGGGGTACAAAGCAGCAAGGCAGTGCAGAGAGCTGATGGGCTAGGCATATCTCTAGGGCGTGTGGTCACTTATCGTCTTTATGGATAGTAAATGGCGGTTTTCTGCGTTTCCATTTTTCAAATACTCTTTTGTATTCTGCGATACGGTTCTCGAAACCCACCATTTTCACCACCAAAGCTTTCAATTGATGATATCCCCCTAGACAGAAACCTTGATTATTTGAAGGATTATGGTATATATTATTAGCAGACAAACACGAATGCTGCTAATTTTATACAAGATATTTTTAAGGAGAAGATCAAATGGGAAAAGTAATTGGGATTGACCTTGGAACGACAAACTCTTGTGTGGCCGTTATGGAAGGTAAAAATGCCCGCGTTATTGAAAACGCAGAAGGCACTCGAACGACACCTTCCGTGGTTGCTTTCGGAGAAAACGGGGAACGCCTTGTTGGCCAGCCAGCCAAACGCCAAGGGGTCACAAACCCGGAGAATACAATATTTGCGAATAAGCGTCTCATCGGCCGACCTTTTAATGATCCCATCACAAAGAAAGATATGGACCTGGTTCCCTATACGATTATCAAGGGTGACAATGGCGACGCATGGGTTCAGGCGCGCGGGGAAAAATTTAGCCCCAGCCAGATTAGCGCCCTTATCCTTCAAAAGATGAAAGAAACAGCCGAAGCGCACTTAGGAGAACCCGTAACCCAAGCCGTCATCACGGTTCCTGCCTATTTCAACGACTCCCAGCGCCAGGCGACGAAAGATGCAGGGCGCATTGCTGGCTTGGAAGTTTTGCGCATTATCAATGAGCCAACAGCGGCAGCCTTGGCCTATGGTCTTGAAAAGAAGGGAAGCGGAATGGTTGCCGTTTATGACCTTGGGGGCGGTACCTTCGATGTTTCCATTCTGGAGATTGGGGATGGCGTCTTCGAGGTTAAAGCAACCAATGGCGATACGTTTTTAGGGGGCGAAGACTTTGATGCGCGAATTATGGACTATGTGGCCGATGAATTTAAAAAAGAGCAAGGCATTGACTTGCGTCAAGATAAGCTTGCCTTACAACGGTTGAAGGAAGCCGCTGAAAAAGCAAAGATTGAACTTTCCGCTTCTCTCCAAACAGAAATTAATTTGCCCTTTATATCGGCGGATGCTTCTGGGCCAAAGCACTTGAACGTAAAGTTAACGCGGGCAAAACTGGAAGCCCTCGTTGCGGACTTGATTGAGCGTACCATTGCACCCTGCAAGGCTGCACTGAAAGATGCGGGCTTATCGGCAGATAAAATTGAAGAAGTTATTTTGGTTGGCGGAATGACTCGGATGCCCAAGGTTATGGAGACGGTGAACGCCATCTTTGGCCGCGAACCGCATCGGGGTGTTAACCCGGATGAGGTCGTGGCAATTGGTGCGGCCATCCAGGGTGCCGTTTTACAAGGGGACGTGAAAGACGTTTTGTTGCTGGATGTCACCCCTTTGTCTTTGGGAATTGAAACGTTGGGAGGGGTATTTACCCGCTTGATTGAGCGCAACACGACGATCCCCACGCGTAAAAGCCAAACGTTCTCGACGGCGGATGATAACCAGACAGCAGTCACGATCCGTGTCTTCCAAGGAGAAAGGGAAATGGCCGCTGATAATAAGCTGCTCGGTCAGTTTGATTTGGTTGGGATTCCGCCGGCACCGCGGGGCGTCCCTCAGATTGAAGTCACCTTTGACATTGACGCCAACGGCATTGTTCAGGTTCATGCAAAAGACAAGGCAACAGGCAAAGAACAACAAATTCGGATCCAAGCATCCGGAGGATTGTCTGAGGAAGATATCAAGAAAATGGTTGAAGAGGCGGAAGCTAACGCAGAAGCTGACAAAAAGCGCCGGGAGATGGTAGAGGTGAAAAACCATGGGGAAGCCCTTGTCCACTCAACAGAAAAGTCGTTGACAGAGCATGGAGATAAAGTCAGCGCTGAAGAAAAGACAGCGATCGAGGCGGATCTTGCTGCATTAAAGACTGCGCTGGAAGGGGAAGACTTGGCGGAGATTCAAGCAAAGACCCAGAGTTTAGCAACATCTACCATGAAACTGGGCGAAGCTGTGTATAAAGATATGCAAGCGAAGGAAGCGGAAGCAGGGACTGGGGCAGCACCAAAGGATGAGGAAGGCACCGTTGTTGACGCAGAATTTGAGGATGTCGACGATACTGTGAAAAAGCAGAGTTCACAGTAAGGAGTTTTAGTAAGGCTGTCATCCTGGGGCTTAGGAAACCTTGGCGAAGCTTTGCGAGCCTTAGGTTTCCTGAGTAGCCGGGATCCATGGATCCACATAGAGGCGTTAAAAGGTGTAAAATACATGGATCCCGGCTCCTAAGGTTTTGTAACGTTTCGCTACGCTCAGCTAACAAAACCTAAGGGCCAGGATGACAGCCTTAAGAGGCAGAATTAATGATCCAACATAGTTTGGGTTCAACACAATTTGATACACGAACGAAGATAATGTAATGGCAAAAGCAAAACAAGATTACTATGAATTGTTGGGGGTCAGCCGGTCTTCCGCAGCGGATGAAATCAAGAAAGCGTATCGCAAGCTTGCAATGAAATACCATCCGGACAAAAATCCAGGAAACAAGGAAGCTGAAACGAAATTCAAGGAAATTTCGGAAGCTTATGAGGTCTTGCAGGATGACCAAAAGCGTGCAGCTTATGATCGGTTTGGCCATCAAGCCTTTGAAGGCGGCTTAGGGGCAGGAGCGCGTGCAAGCGGTGGCTTTGGTGGCTTCGATTTTTCGGATATCATTGACGAGATGTTTTCAGGCATGGGGGGACGTCAGGCTGCAGAGGCCAACCTACGGGGATCTGATATCCGCTATAACGCGGAAATTACGCTGGAAGAAGCCTTCCTGGGAACAGAACCGCGCGTCAAGTATATGACGGCTGTGCCTTGTGACCCCTGTAAGGGGTCAGGGGGAGAAGGGGGAGCAAGCCCTACGACCTGTAAAACGTGCCAAGGACGCGGGAAAGTACGGACCCAGCAAGGGTTCTTTACCATCGAGCGGCCTTGTCATGCTTGCCAAGGGATTGGTCAAACTGTTGAAAAACCCTGCAAAAGCTGTCAAGGAACGGGTCGCGTCCGGCGTGAAAAAAACCTGGATATTCAAATCCCCGCTGGCGTCGAAGACGGGGTCCGCCTCCGGGTGGCTGCTGCGGGGGAGGCGGGTATCCGTGGTGGTGAGCCCGGGGACCTTTATGTTTTTATCAGCATAAGGCCTCATCGATTTTTCCAACGAAATGGCGCGGACATCCATTGCCGTGTCCCCATTGTGATGACGACAGCTGCGCTGGGGGGGGAAATCGAAGTGCCAACCATTGATGGCTCCCGCACCAAGCTCAAAATTCCACCGGGAACCCAGGCAGGACACCAGTTTCGTTTACGCGGGAAAGGGATGACTGTTTTCCGTCGGTCGGGCATGAGGGGTGATATGTATGTCGAAGCGCTTGTTGAAACGCCCATGAACTTGACCAAGCGCCAGCAAGACCTTTTACGGGAATTTGAGTCCGACAGCAAGGAAGAATCTACCAGCCCTCAATCTGCGGGTTTCTTTGCGAAGATGCGGGAATTTTGGGGGGACCGGAGTTCAAAGGGGTAGGAAGAGGTTTTTTTCTCAATCTCTGTTGTCATCCTAGGGCTTAGATTTTGTTCGTCCTCGCGTAAGCGAGGCGTTACAAAATCTTAGAACCCGGGATCCATGTATTTTTACAATTTCTCAACTCTATCGTGGGTACGTGGATCCCGGGTTCTAAGAAAACCTAAGGCTCGCAAGCTTCGCCAAGGTTTTCTAAGCCCCAGGATGACAACTACAGAAGATGTTTATTTTTTTGCAAATATTTTTTTAAAATACACAAAAGTAAATAGATACGACTCTTCTTACTTCTTAACGATGGCTGGGTCAATCCAGCCGATATGCCCATCCTGGCGGCGGTAAACAACGTTAAAATGACCAGAAGACTTGTTTTTGAACATCATGACGATGGATTCGCCTAAATCCATGTGCATCACAGCTTCCCCGACGCTTAAAGTTGGGATGTCGTGGCTCATCTCTGCAATGACCAGAGGCGTGTCTTCTCCCTTATCTTCTTCTTGCGCGTTAATTACGTATTGCTGCGCCGGCAAAAAATCGTGTTCTCGCGTCCGTTTTTGGTCCCTCAGACGGGTTTTATACCGGTGGATCCGGGCTTCCATTTTTTCCAGGGCGAGATCGCAACTCCGATAAGGGTCTCCATCCTGGCCATGGGCGCGAACCGTGAAATGCCGACTGACGTGGACAGAGATATCTGCGTTAAATTCATGTTTATCTTTCGAGATAATAACTTGTGCTTCTAATATGTCCCCTAGCTGGCGTTTCACAAGTGTTGTGAGCGCTGTTTCAATGTGCGTTTTGAGGCTCTCCCCAATTTCAATATGTTTTCCAGAAGTCGATATTTTCATGGCGTATTTCCTCTCCTTATCGTTAATGAATAGTACCAAAAGCCTTTGGATATGGCAACTCTGTACCTGCATCCAATTAAAGGCTAAACCTTTCTCCCAGGTAAACGCGGCGGACATCCTTGTGGGAAATAATTTCTTCAGGTGTACCTTCCATCAAGACCTGCCCATTGTGCAAGATACAAGCTCTGTCAACGATATCAAGGGTTTCCCGAACATTATGGTCCGTTATTAAAATGCCGATCCCTCGTACTTTTAAGTGGAAGATTAATTCACGGATTTCGTTCATGGCAATGGGGTCGATCCCGGCCAAGGGCTCATCCAGGAGTAAGAAATGGGGGGACGGGGCAAGGGCCCGGGCAATTTCGACACGACGCCGTTCCCCGCCCGATAAAGAAACGGCTGGGGATTGCCGCAAGTGGCTAATGGCGAATTCATCGAGCAAGGCATCAATGATTTGTTCCCGATGGTCGTGAGAAGGTTCGACCAATTCCAAGACAGCCCGCAGGTTTTGCTCAACTGTCATCCCTCGGAAAATAGAAGCTTCCTGAGGCAGGTAGCCAATACCAAGTCTGGCCCTGCGGTACATCGGTAAATGGGTGATGTCATGGCCATCTAGCCAAATCCTGCCCATATCCGGAGAAATGAGTCCTGTGATAATCGAAAAGCAAGTTGTTTTTCCGGCCCCATTTGGTCCCAGCAAACCCATAGCTTCCCCTCGCTGAAGGTGAAAGCTGGCGCCCATTAAGATTGGCCGCTTGTTGTAGGTTTTTCCTAAATTCTCTGCGACCAAGCCCGTTGAAATAATAGATTTATTTGGCATCCTTACCCTTATCGTTTGTAAAGATCAAGGCTTGCACACGTTCCCCGCCTCCTTTGAGAGAATAATGCCCTGTCTTCATGTTGATGGTGCCATAATCTCCATCCAGTTGATTCTTCCCATTTGTAACCTTGACGCCCTCAAAGACTTCGGCCACCTCACTGTTCGCCAGATAATTTCCCCGTCTCCCTTGGATAATAATGTCGTCCATAATAAAAAAGACATTGCCCGTGGCTTCCAGGTGCGTCACTTTCAGGGGGCCTGTTCCTCCTGCTTTGGCAAAATGAGCGGTAATTTGATCTGCTTTCAAGATTTTGACTTTTGGGTCATTCAGTTTCTCAGCTGTGGCGTTACCTTTGGCAACACATACGTTATGGCTTTGGTCGCAGTCCATCTGGTCTGACAAAATTTTAATATCCGGCTGGCTGGGAGAGTGAAGCGCAGAATTTGCTAAGGAAGGGGCTATGCATAGTGAACACCAAGTGAAAAGTAGGGTCCTTGTTTTCATTCCTTTTTCTCTCCCCCTGACTTGACGAGAAGTTGCATTCCGCCAATGAAGCTGACCTTAGCGCCCCGTTCGGTGAGACGGAAACCTTTGGCTTCTATCGCGCCTGCGGGCCCACTTCCCCAGACCGGGTTATTACTAAACGCGCCTCCCTGATTGCAATCAATCCAAGCCTGGCCTGTTTCCAGCGTATACCCTTGGGAATGGGTTAACGTTACATTGCCGACAAGGTGCATGGTGTTGGTTGCTTTATTCAGTGTGCCTGAGTTTGATGTTAAAGTCACCACGTCACCTGACTTTAAGGCCATCACCATTTTGGGTTGGGTAAGGCCAATCTCTTCAAGGGACATCTCCACACCACGCTCTGCTGTAATTGTATAGGGCTGGTTCTTGTCATCCGTACTTTTGTATTCTGGACGGGTCGCTGTGTTATTGGTTGGATGGGCAAACGTCGTTTGCGCGAGAGCTGGTTCCTGTTGATACACCCATTTTTGCACTTGAGGCCAGGCGACCAAAATGACCAAAGCCACAAGAGCAACGCCCGGCAAGCTGTATTTTAACCGTTCTATCATTCGGCTTCGATCTTTTAAAGCCTGGATATCATGGAGCATCATTCGGGGCGTAAAGTTGCGCCTGTCAGGAGTTTGAGATGTCATCTTGGCAACCTTGTTCTCATGACTTCAAATAACTCCCATACGCAAAAAATCGTGAATATGGATAATGCCGCAAGGTTTGGCCGGAGCCGTTAGGGACTCAACCACAAAAAGGCTAGTGATCGATTTTTGGTTGAGAAAGGCCAATGCTTGAGCCATCAAGGTATCCGGCAAGATGGTTGCAGGGTTGAGTGTCATAATATCTGCTGCTTTTTGGGTTAACAAATCAGGACTCATGTGACGGCGCAAGTCACCATCCGTAATCACCCCGATCAAAAAGCCTTGATCATTGGTGACGCCAATGCAGCCAAAGCCCTTCGCGGACATTTCGAGAAGGACGTCGCTCATGGGGGTATCTTCTTTGACCAAAGGCAGCTCCCCGCCTTTATGCATGCGATCCCCAACGCGGGCGAGGCTATTGCCCAGGTTCCCGCCAGGATGAAGGATGCGGAAATCCTTAGAGGAAAAACCCCGTTGGGACAAGAGCGCCATCGCGAGCGCATCCCCCAGGGCCATCATCATCGTGGTGGAGGTTGTGGGAGCCAACCCCATGGGGCAAGCTTCAGCGACTTCCGGCAAAGGCAGCACCAGAGTTGCCACTTTTGCCAGTGTTCCTGTTTCCTTGCCTGTAATTGCAATCAGGGGGATATTGAATCGACGGGTGTAGGCAATAAGGCTATTGAGTTCTTGTGTTTGCCCGGAATAGGAAAACACAATAACCAGGTCTTGGGGCGTGATCATGCCGAGGTCTCCATGGCTGGCTTCCCCTGGATGGACAAAGTAGGCAGGCTGTCCTGTGGATGCGAGCGTTGCCGCAACCTTTCGGGCGACATGGGCGCTTTTGCCCATCCCGCTTATGATCACGCGACCAGAAAGAGTTGTAATCATGTCAATGGCTTCTTCAAAGTTCCCGTCTAAAGAAGCGGCAAGGGCTTGTAATCCAGAAATTTCAGTTAACAAGGTTGTGCGCGCCGTTTCTAAAACCGGCGATTCTTCAGCGACCCTACGCGCAACAGCTTTGAGCATAAGAACAGGCTCCCTTAAATCAGTGCTTACATAATGTAGTTGTGCGCCAATTCGCGGAAAAAATCAATCATAACAGCCTGGTGTGGTGCGTATTTACCTCTAGAAGGGAGATAATTCAATGATTTCAGATTTCATTTGCCAAAAAAGGCACCAAGGATGTTAAGGTTGAGCTTAAAAGCCTTTGCAGAGAAAACTGTTCATGAGCGTTTTAGAAAAAGACTTCCGAAAGATGATGGGGCGCTTTACAACAGGAGTGGCCATTATCACGACTCAGCATCACGGGAAGCCTGTGGGCGTGACGATCAACACCCTTACGTCTGTTTCCTTAGATCCTCCCCTGGTTCTTTTCTGTTTGGGCAAAAGGCGGGTTGCCTTCCCGGCATTTTCTGAAAATCCCCACTGCGCCATTCATATTTTATCCTCCGCGCAACGGGACTTATGCCGGGCTTTTTCACAGTCTCCAAGCCACCCTTGGGAAAAATTGACATATGAAGCCGACAAAAATGGATGCCCCCTGATTTCGGACTCTTTGGGGATCCTCCACTGTCGTCAGGAGCAAACCTATCCAGGGGGAGACCACGTTATTTTCCTCAATCATGTTGTAGATATCCATTGGGAAGAGAAGGGGGCAACAAAAGCCCCCCTGGTCTATTTTCAAGGAACATTGACTTGAGAACAGTATATCCAAAAAAAGACTACAGATGCCGCAAACTTAACCTGAGATAAGCATATCCTGTCATCAATGTTAAAATAGCAGCGACCCACAAGAGACCTTCTCCGATAAGATTCACAGCTCCCCCAAAGGGAGAGATGTCGCCGATTAAGAGAAGGGATATGGCGATCATTTGGGCTGCTGTTTTCCATTTTGCCAATAGCGTAACAGGCATTTGGACCTGAAGGCCGCTTAAAAACTCCCGTAATCCGGAAACCAAAATTTCCCGGCATAAAATAATAAGGGCAGGCAGGAAGGAAACAGGGCGGATCCGGCCAAATCCAACAAGCATCAGAAGTGTTGAGGCAACGAGGAGCTTATCGGCTATGGGGTCCAGCAATTGCCCGAATCGGCTTGTTTGGGACCACAGCCGCGCCACATACCCGTCCAGAAAATCCGTAAAGCACGCGCTGATAAACGCGAGGGCTGCAACCCAACGACCAAGGTGGTTATCCGTATAAAATGCGGCCATAATAATAGGAATAAGCGCAATACGGCTCAACGTCAGCAAATTGGGGATACTGGGCAGTGCGTTTGAATCTACTGGAATTTTTGACGGTTTGCTCATGACTCTGGCTTTTTGCGTGCGCTTTGAATTATTGTCTTCTTAATCAATTTCTATCATTATTTTTCATGAAAGTACGCATAGATTTTTTTTGCAACAAATTTATTGATGCCGGAAATACCTTGCAGGTCCTGGAGGCTGGCCGCCTTCACGCCTCGGGCTGATCCAAAATGATGGAGAAGCGCTTTTTTTCGGGCAGGCCCAATGCCAGGAATGTCATCGAGGCGCGAATGAACAAGGACTTTGGCACGCTTCGTGCGATGAGTTCCAATCGCGAACCGATGGGCCTCATCACGAAGCCGCTGTAAAAAATGGAGGAGAGGATCATTGTCAGGGAGCGTAAAACTGTCGCGTCCTGCCTGAAAGAATTTCTCTCGGCCCGCATTACGGGCTGGCCCTTTGGCAATCCCCACAACGGTAATGCCATCAACATCCAGCTCTTGAATGACTTTTAAAGCCACGTTAAGTTGTCCCGCCCCCCCGTCCACCAGGACCAAATCAGGCAAAATCCAATCTTTCTCCCCTGCATGCGCAAAGCGACGGTGAAAGACCTCCCGTATCATGGCATAGTCATCGCCGCCTTGAGGGGGTACGGGAGAACGGATCATGAATTTACGGTAGGATTTTTTTTCAAAACCTTGGGGTGTTGCAACAACCATGACCCCATACGGATGGCTTCCCTGCAAATGGCTGTTGTCATAAACTTCAATGCGTTCAGGCCGCTTCGATAGTTGAAATGTTTTTGCCATTTGGTCCAGTAAGGCTTCAAATGTAGCTGTTTCAGCGAATTTACGGCTCAAGGCTCCTTGGGCATTGGTTAAGGCATGCTCAACAAGCTCCCGTTTTGTGCCAGTTTTTGGCACTTCCCAAGACGTGCGGCTGCCAAATTGCTCTTGCAAAGCCTTGCGGATGAGCGGCAATTCTGTTGGCTTGTGGCTGAGCAGAACAACCGGGGCAGGGCTGCGTTCCTGGTAGAACTGGGTTAAGAAGGCAGAAATTTGGCCCTCAAGGGAAGCGCCATCTGTATGGGCCAGAAAGAAAGATGCTGTCCCAAAGTTTCGTCCCTGCCGGAAGAAGAAGATCTGAACGCATGTCTGCCCTCCTTCGCAAACAGCAGCAATCACATCCGCATCCCGGATTTTCGCAACATTGATCCGTTGGTGGGCTTGAATTTTTGTCAGCAGACGCAATCGATCCCGATAGTGCGCGGCTTCTTCGTAGGCAAGCGATACGCTTGCCTCATTCATTTTGTCTGCCAAATAGGTTTGAATTGTCGTCGTTTTCCCATTGAGAAATGCCGTTGCTTCCTTGACCAGAGCCGTATAGTCTTTTTGAGAAATTTTATGGACGCATGGCGCGCTGCACCGTTTGATGTGGTATTGCAGACAAGGGCGCGACCGCTTTTCAAAAAAGCGGTCGCTACAGTTGCGCAAAAGGAAGACTTTCTGAAGCAAAATCATCGTTTCTTCCACAGCGACAACAGAGGCAAAAGGGCCAAAATATTTTCCTTTTTGCTGATAAGGCCCCCGATGTTTGTCGATACGCGGGTAAGCATGATCTTGGGTGATGAGAATATAAGGAAACGACTTATCGTCTTTTAATAAAATATTATAAGGCGGCTGCAACTTCTTGATGAGGTTGCTTTCAAGTAACAAGGCCTCTGTTTCTGTATGGGTTGTGACAATTTCGAGGGAAATGGTCTCTGATACCATGCGTTGCAACCGATGGGGAAGCTTAAGCCCGAATGTATAGGAAACCACACGTTTTTTGAGGTCTTTTGCCTTGCCAACATAAATAACCTCGCCCCGCCCGTTGATCATCCGATAAACACCTGGCAGAGAGGGCAAAGTCTTGACAACCTGCCGGATGGTTTCAACCCCTTTTGCAAGGGATGTTGGAAGAGAGGGAGATTTTGTCATGAGCGCTGGCTGAGTTTTTCCTTTATGAAGGTAACAACACGTCCCATTTCATCCAGTTTTTTGGGCGTCCATTGGGGAAAAGGCCATTGAAACGGCTTTGCATAGCCTTGATCATAAAGGTCTTTGTGAAATTCCCGAAATTTGGCTGAAGAATGGTTCGCCTCCCATATATAAACAGGTTTTCCTGTAAAACAAGCCTCTGATGCCATTGAGATGGAATCCTGCGTCACGATAATCTGGTCTGCCAATCCAAGGTAGGCGAAGTAAGGGTTCTCTCCTGTGACATCCCAAATTTCATGGGGAAAGCCCTGTAAAAAGCCACCCAACATGTGGAGCAATTCGGGGGATGTCCGGCGGCACGGAGTAATAAAGCAATACCCCCCTATCTTTTTCAAAGCTTCTGCCAAAGCCCTGATATCTGATTCCTGATAGCGGTAATGGCGGTTGTTCCCTCCCAACAGCACCGTTGTCAAGGGACCGTTTCCGGGGTGCGGGTACGCTTGCGCCGCGGCCCTGATTTCAAGCTCATCAAGTCGGTGGAGCGCCCCCAAAACGGAAATAACGTTTGGCCCCTTTAAGTGGTCGTGATAAGGCACAACCACACAATCAAAATGACGTGGATGGATATAGGGGTTTTGCAAGATGATGGTAAAACAATTTTGATGGCGTTTTTGTATGGCGAGTGCGGGCGCTACGGACAAGCGGCCAGCCGCAATCAGCAGATCCGGCCAGGGAGGAGTGAGCGGGTAATGGCCCGGCGTTTGGGCATGAAGGGCACCCACCCAAAGTTGAGGGGGCAACACCCGCCAAGGCAAGCGTGCTTTCACGGACTTAAGCAGGGGCGCCACCCCCAGCGCCCGGGCAATCCCTAAACACTGGCTATAGGTCCCAATCTTACCATGGTCTGCCAGAATCCAGGCGTTTACTTGAGAAGCCATCTTTAACCCTTATCAAAAACTTGAACCCTTTCCATACTTCCCTACTTATGCGTTACCACGTCAAATTGTTCAAGGATCAAGTGATACTAAGCTCGGTCATAAACTGAGATTTGCATTTTCTCCCCGCCAAGGGTAAGAAAAAATGAAAACCTCGCTTCTTATGATCGAGCTTAGTATAATCAGAAAGCTTCTCTTATGACGCTATGAAGAGGACGACCGGCTTCCCCCATGGGAATGCTGACCACCTTTGCGCCCGGCTTCGGCAACTTTCTCTTTAGGCTGAGAAGCAAAGCCGCGCCCACTTCCCGATTTTGAAGCGCTCGTCTGATTATTGCCATTATTGCCCTCATCCTGTTCATTGCCAGCCCGACCTGGCCGGGAACTATGAGGAGCAGAGCCGCCTTTATGACCAAGCTCTACATATCCTTCATGTCCAAGCTGTTCAGCTCTGGCTTCGCCGCCCTTGTGGCCTCTCTCAGACATGCCCTCATGGCCTGCTTTTTCTGCACTCGCATGTCCGCCTTTACTGGCAATCTCTTGTACCTTTTCGTGGGGCATAGAAGCGAAACCTCTCGCAGAGGTTCCTGAAGCTTGGTTGCTATCTTTGTTTGGATTCTTGTTAGACATAATCATTCTCCTTTTTAGTTGTTTTTTGTGAGAAAAGAACAAGTTCTTACTTAAGGCCAAAATTTACAAATCTACTTTTGTAAGAAGATGAGGCAATTCCAATAACCTTAATTATCTCGCCTTGACTGTCTTTTCTGCTACGCCCTGCTCTTTAACTGTGGGGCTTAAGAACCATATATTTAAGAATTAATATGGCCATCTTCATGAATAAGGAGAAAAAGCATAAAAGGGTAGGTTAAATTATATGCATATTTCATCAGAAAGGAGAAAATTGCCTGCGGGGGGTACGTTCATTTAGCCTCCCCTTTTGCGCCTCAATGATTAACAGCCAAAATTAATGGAATGCTGTACTAGAGTTTTCTTCTGGCCTATGGTACCCATTAAGGCAAGCGTAACTCACCATAGATTAGCCCATGCCCAAACTGACCCTCATTGATGGATCTGGATTTATCTTTCGCGCTTTTCACGCGCTACCTCCCTTGCGTCGGTCAGATGGGACGCCCGTTGGTGCGGTGTACGGGTTTTGCACGATGTTATTCAAGACATTACTCGAAAATCACACAGAGGCCCTGGTCGTTGTCTTTGACGCGAGTCGCCAAACCTTCCGGCAAGAGATTTACCCTGAGTATAAAGCCCATCGCCCCGAAGCGGCAGAAGAGTTAATCCCACAATTTCAATTGATCCGCGACGCTTGCGCAGCCTTTAACGTTCCTGCCATTGAAGCCGTGGGGTTTGAAGCCGATGACCTCATCGCAACCTATGCCCACCATGCCCGGGGGACTGGCTATGACGTGTGTATTATTTCCTCTGACAAAGATCTCATGCAGTTGGTCAGCCCGGGCATCTCCATGCTTGACCCGATTAAAAACCGTCCCATTGGCGAAGCAGAAGTCCTCGAAAAGTTTGGGGTTCCTCCCGCAAAGGTTGTAGATGTCCAGGCGCTTGCAGGGGATTCGAGTGATAACGTGCCGGGCGTTCCTGGCATTGGCATTAAAACAGCAGCGGAATTAATTAATGCTTATGGTGATTTGGAAAACCTTCTGGCCCGCGCTCATGAGATCAAGCAACCCAAACGGCGGGCAGCCCTTCTTGAAAACGCCGAAAAAGCCCGCATTTCACGCCAGCTTGTCTCTTTACGCCAGGACGCCCCCCTTCCTTTGCCCTTGGTTGAGCTAAAAACGCGACCCTTGGAGCAATTTAGCGTGAATACATTCTTGCGCACCCAAGGATTTAACAGCCTGATCGCCCGCATTGAACGGCAAAGCACAACCATCAACGCTGCGCCTACGGCTCCAGAGTTGCCTGGTTTTTCCATGAACCAGACGCCCCAGCTTCAAACAGCTTATGAAACCGTGACAACGCTGGAATCCCTTAATGCCTGGGTTAAAAGAGCGATGGAATTCCCCGTGGTCGCCGTTGATACGGAAACCACGTCCCTCAATGCGGTGGAAGCCCAGCTTGTTGGCTTGTCTTTGGCGCTTGATAAAGGCCAGGCATGCTATATCCCCGTTGCCCATCAAACGGACCAGCCTCAGCTTGACCGTGATCTTGTGTTGACCGCCTTGCAACCTCTGTTCATGAACCCTTGCGTCCTTAAAGTTGGCCATAACCTAAAGTATGACTTGGTGGTTTTGGCTTCCTATGGGGTGACCATTTCTCCGCTGACGGACACCATGCTGATGTCTTACGTACTAGATGCGGGAAAAAATGGCCACGGCATGGACGAGCTTGCTGAGCTTCACCTGGGCTATCAAACCATCAAGTTCGCAGATGTAGCAGGAACTGGGAAGGCCATGCAATCATTTGACCATGTTCCCCTGGACCAAGCCACCGCTTATGCGGCAGAAGATGCAGACGTTACGTTACAGCTCTATCACCTGTTTCGCCCCCGGCTAACCCTCGAAAAAATGACGCTTATTTTTGAGCGCCTGGAACGCCCCCTTGTTCCCATCATCGCTGCCATGGAACGCCGGGGCATCCGCATAGACCGCTTGCTTCTGGATCGGTTGGGGCAAGAGTTTTCCAACCAAATGGCCCAACTGGAGACAAAAATCCATCAGCTGGCTGGACGGGTTTTTAATGTGGGGTCCCCCAAACAGCTTGGGGAAATTCTTTTTGATGAAATGGGCCTTTCCCTTCCTCAAAACACAAATAGTATCCAAAAAATTAAAGCGCCCAAAAAGACCAAAACAGGCGCCTATGTGACCGATGTGGATGTCTTGGAAAGCCTCGCCGCCCACGGGCACGACTTGCCCGCACGGGTCCTGGAATGGCGCAGCCTCTCAAAACTCAAATCAACTTATGTCGATGCCTTGATTGCGGCTGCCTCCCCCAAAACCAGCCGCGTCCATACGTCTTATTCCCTGGCAGGAACGTCAACAGGGCGGCTTTCCTCCTCTGATCCAAACCTCCAAAACATTCCCATCCGAACAGAAAATGGGCGCAAAATCAGGCAAGCTTTTGTGACGGAGCCTGGCTATCGCCTGGTTTCTCTCGATTATTCCCAGATTGAACTCCGGCTCCTGGCGCACATGGCAGACGTTCCTGCCTTGGTCGAGGCTTTCCGCAAAGGGATTGATATCCACACGGCAACAGCCTCCACGATGTTTGGTGTTTCCCCGGATCAAATTGATGGGCCCTTGCGCCGACAAGCCAAAGCCATTAACTTCGGCATTATTTACGGCATCAGTGCGTTTGGCTTATCTCAACAATTGAGTATTTCCCAAGGGGAAGCCGCAGCCTATATCAAGGCTTATTTTGAGACTTATCCCGGCATCCAACAATATATGGAACGGTGCAAGGACTTTGCCCGCCGTCATGGATATGTCCAAACCCTATGGGGCCGGAAATGCTATACCCCCAGCATCCGGGACAACAACCCCGTTCCACGGCAGTTTGCTGAACGCCAGCTGTTGCAAGTTCATGATGAGCTGGTCTTTGAAGTTCCGGAAGGGGAGCTGGATACAACCCTGCCAGCCTTGAAAAAACTGATGGAGAATGTGCTAACGCTTAAGGTTCCCCTCGTGGTGGGTGTGGGGGTTGGGAATAACTGGGATGAGGCGCATTAAGAAAGGAGAAAAGGTTGTGAAAAATCTCTATTTAAAAATTGTATTATATATGATGGGTCTTTTTACATAACAGATTATGTGGGAACTTTACCAGTACCAATAACCCTTTCTATGACACCTGAAGCCTCACAGCATTCTTAGCCGCCCACCGCATCCAGAGCGGCCTGAGCTTTTGCAGCCTTATTAACCGCACTCTGGGCATCCTGAATAGCCTTAGCCGCAGCAGCAGCCTTGACCTGACTAGTTGGGTCAGCCTTAGCCTGAGCAGCCGCATTCTTAGCAGCTTGAGCAGTCAGGGTAACACTCTTTTCAGCCGTTTGTGCTTCTCTAAGAAGGAGTGCTCGAGTTTTCCTGACAACTGGGACAACTTGCCTCCTTGCTCTTGGCTTCCTATCAGCGGCCCTTACCTGTTCTGCAGCTGGATCCTTTTCCTCAGATGGCGCCTGTGCTTCGGCAACTTGATCGGCTGGCGGTTGGACTTGCTCTTCAGCAGATGGAGGTTCGGCATTTACAGATCTTGCCTGTTCTGCTTCAGCAGCTTGCGCATCTACTATCCGTTTTGCTTCTGCTTGAGCAGCTTGTTTAGCCTCAGCAGCAACTTGTAAATCCATAAATTCCTTTAACGGCATATTGCGGCTTGTCGGAGTGTAAACGTGAGTCAGATGAGTCATCTGCTCCAGTCCTTCCACTTTCTGAAGACCGAAGCTGCGTTCAAAAGTAACAGTAGATAATACAGGAAATGGGCCATCAAAACGCATTGTTTTAAGGTCATTCATGTCGCGGAAATAAGCAGAGCGCAATACTGGCATATTGGGTAAGGTAAATGATTCCAACGATCGGATGCGCTCCAAATTAAGTTGATATAACGCAGGTAAATTCTTTAGATTAATATGTTTGATGGCTGAGCCTGTCAGGCCTAATGTTTTTAGCGCTGGATTGTTGTTCACAGTCAATGATTTCAAAGATTTAATATCCTTCAAGCTAACATTGCTTAACTCAGATAATCCCTCCAGGCTCATATGTTCGATGGCATCAACCCCTGTTACCGTTAATTCTTTTAGCTGCGAGAGGGAATCGTCTAAGGTCAATGATTTCAAGGAATTTATGTGCAGAAAATCAAGTTTACGTAACGTGGGTAATCCCTCCAGGCTTATACGTTCGATGGCAGAGTTGCTCAACTGTAATATTTCTAGCTTCGGGTTATTGACTAAAGTCAATGATTCCAAAGATTTCATGTAATTCAAATCAAGTATGCGTAATTCAGATACTTTTTCTATGCCTTTAATGGTTTTGACATTTGCTTCATTGGTGAATCGTGATCCACCGGATGAACTTTTCATGGATGTTATCCATGAGAGGTCCCCTGGATAGTCATTGAAGTTTATATCTGTAATAACTTTTTCTATAACCACTTCATGCACGTTAGGTAGATACTTCATTCTTTCTACCGCTGACGGCGTAAATAAAAAGCTGACATCAACCAGCTTGATATACTGTTGTACTTTCGGGTTACTGCCAATACTGTCCACCAATTGGTGATTGTTAGATGTGAATAGCAAACTTTCAATGACAGGCCTGATTTTATTCAAAACTTGCGCATCGTCCCATCCGACATTATTGAGGATATTGTTGATGATGGTTCGCAATGGCTTCTCTCTCCCCCCGCTTAACCATCCATTCCACCCTTGATGTTGATCACGTATGGTTTTAAGCGCTTCAATCCGGGCGTTATTATCAGCTATTGCTCCTTTGAATAATTGATAAAGAGGATGCCCAAACCCTTTACTCTTCGTTATAAGCCATAAGGGGTCCCATAAGGGGTTCTGAAGTCCTTTTGTTTGCAGGAATGATTGGATGTGTTTATCATAATTCTGGATATTTTCTTCCTGACTTGTTGTGAGGTTACGGGTAGCGGCATGTCCACTAGATGAGTAAAAATCAAAGGAGAATGATTGTTTTGTTTGGTTATTAGTTGCTGTAATGTGGATTGTACCCTTGAGCTCGCCTTCACTTATCCAAAAATCTTTGTCGAAATTAAAATCGTATTGATGTTTAGGATTGATGAGCATGAATAGCTCATTGAGCGACTTTTCAAGCCATACTTTACCATTATCGAGGTTTAATCTAGCGGGTAATTTCCTGACATGATCACCGCCCAACAACTTGTCAAAGACGACCACGAAATTAATAAAGCCGGGGTATAATTCATATTGCGCACCCCCTACTGTTTTTGCATAGGCAATTGGATGCGCAGCTTGTGCCACAACTGCACCCTTTGCTGCAGCGGCAGCTGCTTGTGCGGGCGCCTCTGGGATATTTGGGATATTATTGAGATCTCCAACCACTTTGTTCCACTGCGACCGGGTGACTAACGATCCATCATTAGCCTGATCTGGTTTTTGGCCTGTAAAAAACTTATCGCCTACATAAAATGTCTCAAGGTTTTTGAAATAGGAAGAAGGGGGAGTTCCATTCTTAGTTAACCTTTGTTTCAGTCCCTCGATATCAAAAGTTCTGGTTTCGGCATCATATAAAAGAAGATTCATGATATGGCGCATTGAAATTTCTACACAGTCTTGAAACGTTACATTCTTGACGGGTATATTTTCCTTTCTATTATACGGATACGTTGTCGAGTTGCTCAGCAAATCCGCGGCGGGTTTATAGGGCGTTAGCATCTCAAATATCGAAGCATTTGCTAAGGCAAAGATCTCATCAAGGCCTATATCTTCTCCTTTAAGTTCTTCCCCACCAAGAGGAAGCAACCTTGCCATATTCTCGACATCATTCTTGGTTAGCAGACCAGGCAACGCTACTGCTAGAGTAGCCTTATCAACAATAATGCTATCGTCTAAACTCTCCATTAACGTCCAAATATCTTTTTGATCATTAAACTTTTCGCAAAAGAATGCGAGAATAAGTTGTTCTGTTGTATAGAGAGGGTAAATGCTTTGAGGTTCCAGCTCGATAGATTGTTGAACATTCTTAAGGATAGAGTTAACTGTCTCGTGTTGTGCCACTGGCACTTCCGGTGGAAGATTTTTAATGATTTCATCGACAAATGGATTAAGATTAATTGTTGGTGCCGCTGCAGCAGTTTGCTTTCTTTGAGTAGGTACTAAATTTTTCTTTTCTTGTATTAGCCTTGTTATTTCTTGCTTGTTTTTCTTTTTGTCTTTTTTTAGCTCGGTTATTTGAGCTTCTAGTGCATTCATACGCTCTTGATTACTCACCCCTTGTGCCTCTTCGACCCTTCCTTTTTCTTCTGATTTGGACGCGGGCTTTATCATACGATACGCATTGGCAAAGTTGAGGATTATAGCGACAGCTTGGGGTGTTGCGTATTTGCCAAAACTATCTTCGGCGTTTGTGCCTGTGTCGAGACCACCAGCAACAGAGGGAAATAATAATTTCGTCAGACGTGCAATGGCGTCGTGAGCGGAATCATGTAAGTGATCAGGCAGATTATTATTCACTGCCATTGTATAATTCCCATCAAAGCGCAAATTGTGGATCAGCCCACCCTCAAGAGCGATTTCTCCATAAAGGGGGGAGAGGTATTCCTTGCCTTTTCGAAAGTGTTTCGTAACCTCTTTAAAGGCTTTAGGGCTAATTTTTGCGTGGGATGGTGAGTTTGCGAACACCATGCATAAAAGCACCGTGACTGAAAACATAAAAAACTTCTTAAAATAAAGTATCAACCTTAACTTCCTTATTTTAGGCAGACCTAACCCTAATAGTCCGCCAAGTTTGCTTTCATCGTATGCTCATCTTATCAAGATTGAGTTAAAAATCTCTTAACGGGATTAAAACGGGGGTGTTAAATTAATGGGGGTATGGGTGACAACATGAATTGAATGCACATTTCGGTTTGATTCTTGTTTTACCTCTTTCTTAAATCCAAATTTTACCGGCAGTCCCTGATAGTATATCCTGATCAGCCTTCAGCAACAAAGACGTCTCAAGCTTAAAATTGTATTGGGTGATTCCACAATATTCAAATTTCTCCGAGACGGCGTTGGGCAAAAAGGAGGCAGTACAGTCGGGGAAAGAAAAGAATAGGGTTGGCATAATCACAAAGTTGCATGTAGCAATTACGGCAGAAAACCATGTTGTTGAGGGAATGTTAACGGGGGCAAAGTATCAGACATCAAGGTTACAGGTGATCTCATAGCTGATGTTGTAGGGTTCTATGTGGTGAAGATGCTGGTTACGATAGTGATCCTCATCGTCGTATGCTTGAATGAAATAATAATATTCCCGTCATTCTAAGTCCCAAAACCGCAAGATTCAGATTATGACAAAAACGTTTACAAGCTGCGAAAGCGTATTGAGATTTCCTTTAGTAAAATAAAAGAAAAGCAGTAGGTTGTATGTACTTTATGAAAAATTGGACACTACCTTTATAGGGTTTATTGCTGTAGCTATTATTAAGGCTTTTAATCTTTAATAACATTGTATAATTTTTTACTGGCGCTGGTCCTTGCCTATTTTTGCCCGACAAAATATAAAACGGAACAAAAGTACGCTTGATCCCTTGCAAGGCATATGCGCTTTTTCCAGTGCTTAAGAAAGCAGAGATCGAATAATCTCCTTGGGAAGCTCTATGATAGTGTGGATATCCTCAACGCCCATCCCCCTTTGCAGCATCTTGCGGGCCATGTCCTTTTTTTCTTCTAGGTTCTTCTTCCTTTCTTCTTC
>JAJONN010000099.1 GCA_021323455.1 Alphaproteobacteria bacterium
AGAGGAGCTGCAGATACCGGTCAGGTTCTCCTTCCCCCGGTAATCTACCGAGGGGTCGTAGGACCCGATCCGGCGCCACTTCCCCCCTATGGTTTACAGGGGAGTTGCGGTAGCTGGTACGGATGAGAATAGGGGCCTTTTTGGGGTCACGGTTCGTCAGGGGCATTCGGTATGTGCTAACGGCGGCGGGTGTTCTAACTCAGGGTCAAGCTTTCTCGCGCTGCCATCCCTAGAGCCGCTGCCTTTCTGCTTCGCCCTATCCATAACGCGCCTAACCTTGGGGAAAGAGTGATGGGAAGGGCGGTGTCTTTCAAACAGGCTTGTATTGCTTGCTGGCCGCTCTACGGTTTGCAAAGCAGCAGGCCATTTGTTCTTGGTCAAAGTACGTTTGTAGATTGCTTTCAGCTTTTTTAAAATAGTCATCAACCCCATCATAAGTCTCCTTTGGTCAAGAAGGCGTGATCATGAGGAGCTTTATAAGCAATGCCTGCAGGATTTATCAAATTTTGTGATTGCCCATAACCAAAGTATTAACCATAAGATATTGATTTCTCACCTATAATAAAGATTGTGGGCAATAAAAAATTATGGCTTGTTTAAGGGGTGGAGAGGGCATCTGGTTCAGGTTTTAGGCGTGCGGTCCCTCGCCCTTATCTTATAAACCTGAGTTATGGATTAAAAAGGGGCTGTCATCCTGGAATTTAGCTTTTGTTCGTCTTTTGCGCAGCAAAAGCGTTACAAAAGCTTAATATCCGGGATCCATGTATTTTTAAAGTTTTTTCAAGATTTTGTAACGCCTCGCTAACCCGAGGACTAACAAAATCTAAGCCCCAGGATGACAACCAAAAAGGATTCAAAATCATCTTTAACTTGTTGTTTTACAAGTATTTTAGCCCATAACTCATCTTATAAAATCTGCCATGTTAACAATACTGGCAAAATAATCCTCGCCGATGACGCTGTCTTCTACGCCATTGACGTGGATCAAGACAGGGCGGCAGGAGACATGCCGAGGAACGTCCATGGCCTTGATTTTATCCCGCACTTCCTGAACCACGCTGGGACCAACGGGATTCTTGGAAAACTTGATTTCACAAACTGTAAAGCTGTTATATTTTGTTTGAATCAAGTAATCAACCTGGCAACCTTGGCGCTTGGTGGTTTGCCGCTGGAAATAGGGACCATCTTGGATGATCTCATCTGAATTGATGCCCAATATCTGGTGTAGGGTTTTTCTGTTTTTTATGACCATGTTCTCAAACTGAAGTCCCATAATCGTATCCCACCCGGGAAGCGTTGATAAGGAGCGATCATTGAAGTCCCCTTTTTCGATTTTTTCTTTGAGGGGTTCTACATATTTTAAGTAAAAACGGACATAATTATCGGAAATACGATACTGGCTTAACAATGAAATTTTTGCTTTTCTAAGATCCCATGTGTAATCCCGGCTTATAAACCCAGCTTGAATCAAATCGGAAAGATAATGGCTTATGACACCACTCTTTTCCCGGTTCAGGCTTGAAAATATCTGTTCCAGGTTGGCACGTGGAAATGCGACGAGCGTTTTGAGCAAATCCGAATAAATGGAACTTCTGGTCGAAAACAAATCGTGGAAAATCTGGTCAAATTCGCGGAACAAGATTCCCCCTTTTGTAAAACAAAGCCTTTTGATATTTTCTTCCGCAGAATATTTCAAGAGGACTGTTTCTAAATAGCGGGGAACGCCGCCTGTTACCGACAGGACCTTAAAAAGCTCAAAAGGAGAAAGGGTTCTGGATTGTTTGCCCAACAAGGCCAAACTCTCAGACATGCTCAATTCTTCAAGGGTTAATACCAGGTCAATACGCCCAACAAAGCCCGTATTCTTCAAGATATTATCTTCAATCCAGGAGGATACGGACCCGCATAAAATCAGGATAAGCTTGTTATTGTTTTTAAGCATCGAATCCCATGCGGTTTTGAGCTTTCCCAGGAAGGTTGGGTCTTCCATGCCCATCCATGAAATTTCATCTAATAAAACAATGTACCGTCCGTCTCGGGTGTGGTGGGAAAGATGCCAGAACAAGTCGCCCCAGTCTTCACTGTATGGCGTTGGGATCTGAAAAAGACGTCCCATTTGACGGGCAAAATCGTCCCGTTGGTCTTTGGCCGTCACGTCTGGCGTTGGGGGAAGCCCGGATAAGGAAACGAACGTTGTATTTTTTGGAGCATGCTTTACAAATTCTCCAATCAGGCGGCTTTTTCCGATGCGTCGGCGGCCTTTTATCACGGCAAATTGTGCTATGTTTGTCTCAAGGAGTTTCTTGAGCTGTTGAAGTTCCCATTCTCTTCCAACAAATTCTTTGGCCACAACGCACCCAACGCATTTATATGATCTAGCACAAAATAGCATAAAAACCTATTTTGTGCTAGATAATTTTTCTGCTTATCCAGCACAAAACAGCATAAATATCTATTGTGTGCTAGATAACTTTTCTACTTATCCAGCACAAAACAGGAATCTATGCTATTGTGTGATTCTTATATTAAAGGGGATAATGTGTTTTTAAGAAGTTGGTCAGGATTGATTGCGGGAATATGCTTCTTGAATATGAGAGGAAAAAATGGTCGGAACGGCGGGATTTGAACCCACGACCCCTATCCCCCCAGAATAGTGCGCTACCAGGCTGCGCTACGTTCCGACATTGACTTCCTGGAATATACCCATCCCTCAAAGAGTTTGCAAGAGGAAGCGCGACAGAATTCACGGCACCGAACGTATTAAATACGTGAAGACAGCCAAATGGCCGTTCGGGAGATGGCTTTGATCGTTGCCGTCAGGAGGGTGTAGCCTGGCGCACCACGCCCTCCTGAGTCAATAGCTATTTCCTTATGGGCGATTTCGTCTTGGCGACATTGCTCAATGAGATCTGCCAAAGGCTTTTCCAAAGGCCCTTCTAATTGGCTCAACTGGCTTTGGTAGTGGTCGTCAATGACTTCCTCAACAGCGATGGTACAGGCATGGGCAGCTTTCTCGCCCATCAGGGCTGTCATCACGCCAAGGGCATATCCTCCTACATGCCACAAGGGTTGAAGAAGGGTGGGCCGAATCTGGTTTTCAATGATCAGGCGGTTAAATTTTTGCAGGTGTTCAGCTTCCTGGGTTGCCATTTCGGTCAAGGTTTCTTGTGCAGGCGTCCCTTTTAATACAGCGAGCTGGCCTGCATAAATTCGCATAGCTCCGTATTCTCCGGCCTGGTTGACGCGGATCATACTTTTTATATTATCTGAAATCATGCTCTTAACCCCTTATGATAAGAGTATACCATCCAATCT
>JAJONN010000036.1 GCA_021323455.1 Alphaproteobacteria bacterium
TTCTCCTTGGGCATTGGCATAAATTTCACCCATCACCCCTTGCAGTTCTGGGAATTCCCCCACCATGGTTGTAACCAGGTCTGCTTTTGCGAATTGGGCCGCGCGCGTGTCAGCCTCGCGAGCGCCTTGAGCGGTCATTAAAATGACCAGGCGCGCACTCTTTTGGTCAAGTGTTCCAAGCTTTTCTTGAAAGACAATGGCGGTTAAGCGGCGAGCGAAATCCGCCAGGGGCGTTTTGACATCTTGCTCATAAAAAAACGCGGCATCGCTCAACCTTGCTCGCAAGACGCGCTCATAGCCGGCAATCATCTTGATACCGCCATCAGCCCCTTTTGTGTTGGTGACAACCCCAAAATAAGGAGCAATCTGACCATCTTGGTTTAACACCGTAAAATATTTTTGATGGACCCGCATGGATGTAGACAACACCGCTGCTGGCAAGCTCATGAATCGGGTTTCAATTTGCCCCAAGAGGGGGACAGGATATTCGACTAACCCTGCCACTTCTTGCAGCAAGCTGGGGTCAGGCTGAAGAACGAAACCCTTTTGATGAGCTAAGGCTTCCAGCGCGTCCCAAATACGTGCCTGACGTTCTTGATGGTCTAACACCACGAAGGCTTTTTCGAGCTTCGCTTGATAGTCTGCGAAAGATGAAACCTGAATAACATCTGGCGCGAGGAAACGGTGGCCTTGCGTCTTGTTGCTGGCGGTAAGTCCCAGGGTTGGTATATCAAAAGACAAAGCCTCTCCCCCAAACACAGCCAGCACAGAGCGCACAGGGCGTACCCAGAACTGGGATTTTTTCTGCGCATTGAGCGCCCAAAACATGGATTTTGGCCAAACCATTTTGGCAAAAATGGTTTGAACGACCTCTGGTAAAATATCGCGTGTTTGGCGAGGTTTTGTTTCAATACGGGCGTAATAGTACCCGTCCCGCTGTTCGCACGCTTCCAGGGTGATTCCGGCTGATTTTAAGAATCCCTGGATAGCGCCTTCTGGCGCGCCAACTTTAGGGCCGCGGCGCTCTTCAACGGTCCCTATGGTGGCTTCGCTTAAGTTTGGAATAACGGCTACCAATCTCTGGGGCGTAACATACGTGTCCAGGCTGGACGAGGACAAACCTCGCGCTTGAAGTTCGCTGTCGAGCAACTTTTTTAAACCATCCGCAGCCCAGAGTTGCATACGCGCCGGAATTTCTTCTGAGAAAATTTCAAGCAAAAATTCAGCCATAGTTAGGATCTCTTCTGTGGGTTTAACCATATATCACAGCATCCCTTGGCCAGGGTTCGGACCCGGCCGATATAGCTGGCCCGTTCTGTAACACTAATAACACCGCGGGCATCCAGGAGATTGAACAAATGGCTTGCCTTGATACACTGGTCATAAGCCGGCAAAGCCAGCTTAAGGTTGAGGAGGGTATTGCACTCCTTTTCTGCGTCCTTAAAATGCTGCAAAAGTAGATCTGTGTCGGCATGAATAAAATTATAAGCAGAAAATTCTTGTTCTCTGCGCTTCGACACATCTTTATAGGTGAGTTTCCGGTCCCCTTCGGCGCCGTTCCAGTCCAGTAAAAAGAGATCATCGACATCTTGGACAGTCAAGGCGACCCGTTCCAAGCCATAGGTAATTTCGATGGGGGCTATGGCACACTCAATCCCGCCCACCTGCTGGAAATAAGTAAACTGGCTGATTTCCATGCCATCACACCACACTTCCCAACCGAGCCCGGCCGCGCCCAGGGTCGGGTTTTCCCAGTCATCTTCTACAAACCGGATATCGTGGTTTTCCATATCAATACCAAGATGTTTTAAACTATCCAAGTACAGGTATTGGCAATCTGCTGGCCCCGGCTTTAAAATCACCTGAAATTGATAGTAATACTGCACGCGGTTTGGGTTTTCCCCATATCGCCCATCGGTTGGGCGACGGCAGGGCTGAACATAGGCCGCGTTCCAGATATCAGACCCCAACGCCTTCAGCGTTGTGGCCGGATGCGTCGTTCCTGCCCCCATTTCCAGGTCATAGGGCTGCAAGATGGCACATCCCCAACTTGCCCAATATTGCTGCAAGTCAAGAATCATTTGTTGAAACGGTTTGGCGCGCGATACCATCATAAACCCCGTAAAGTGATCATTATAAATGTAACCTAGTCAAGCTTAGGCAGGGGGTCAAGGGAAATTCAAATGATTATATCTATGGCATTTCTCCTTCATCCGGTATAGTCATTTCCATGACAGCGCTTCCTCTTCTTAACGTTTCAGATTTTACCTATGCAAAAAGGGGACATTTTTTATTTGAA
This sequence comes from Alphaproteobacteria bacterium, assembly GCA_021323455.1. Taxonomy (GTDB): domain Bacteria; phylum Pseudomonadota; class Alphaproteobacteria; order Paracaedibacterales; family VGCI01; genus VGCI01. The sequence continues at coordinate 2,300 of JAJONN010000036.1, forward strand.
AAGTTGTCTTTCACACTTGGGGCAGGAGAAGGGCTTGTTTTAAAAGGCCCCAACGGGTCGGGCAAGACAACGCTCTTGCGATGCCTGGCAGGTATTCCGGATGCTCTTCCGGACATCACCAAAGCTTCGGGTTTGACGCAAAGTTATGTAGGGCATTTAAATGCTTTAAAGGCCGGGTTGACTGTTCAGCAAAATCTCTGCCATCAAACCGGCGTTACACCCGTGTCTCTGGCAAAAACCCTTGAGGGAAGGGGCCTCTTGCACCTCTTGGACAGGGAAGTACGAACTCTTTCTGCAGGTCAGCGCCGCCAGGTTGCGCTCCTACGCTTGCCCTTATCAGGGGCAACCCTTTGGTTGGCGGATGAACCCACGGCACATTTGGATGACACGGCGACAACACGATTCTGGCAAGAGCTTGATACGCATCTCAAGAAAGGGGGTGCAGCTATCTTGACATCCCATACGCACGTTCCTCTTCCTCACATACAGGTGATGCCCCTTCATGGTTAGTCTTTCTCATCACATTCGCCAGGAGCTCTCACACGCCCCCCAATCCATGGCGCACGTTTTGCTTGTTTTCTTAAGTCTTATTGTGGCTTTTGGGGTGCTATCCTCAAACCAACCTACCCTATGGGAAGCTTTTTTACCCACCCTGTTGATGGGGTTGAGTTATGGCATCATGAGCTTGAGCCTTGCCCAGCTATTTCGGGAAGATTGGGAAGATGGCACATTGGAATGGTGGGTGAGTGAAAAAAAATCCTTGGAAATTTATGTTTTGGTAAAAATTGTAGCTCATTGGCTTCGTCTGGGCATTCCCTTAACAGGAATTGTTGGGGTGATTTCTGGGTTGACCTCTCTTCCCCTTCTCATCGGTGCTGCGGTGACAACTCTGGCCTTAACGCTGTTGGGGGCAATTGGCAGCGCCTTATGTTTGAATACAAAGGCGAATGCCTCGATCTTGTTGCCCCTCTTGACCCTGCCCCTCGGCATTCCCATGATGCTGGTCAGTATGGCAGCCATTACCGATCCAATAGCAAACCTTTCTTCTTATTTAACACTCCAGGGGGGGCTGTTTCTCATGGCCTGTGCACTGTCCTTGATTGCTTGTCCATTTGCCTTAAGGTTAGCTTTGCGATAAAATAGGGAAGGTTCCTGAGACGTTGAAATCGTAGATTATCATTGAGGAGGTTACCATGAGCTGGAACATACACCCTGGAGAAATTTTATTGGAAGAATTTATGAAGCCATTGGCTTTGAATTCAAATCAACTGGCGCATTTACTTGATGTTCCGGCTCCTCGCATTAATGATATCATTTTGCAAAAAAGGGGTATTTCTGCTGATACGGCCTTAAGATTGGCACATTACTTCAGAACAACGGTAAAATTTTGGATGAATTTACAAGATTCCTATGAAATTCGGAAAATTAGCAGAGATAAGAGGAAAAGCATTGAAAGCTTGGCTGTTAGCGCTTTTCCATGCGTTGGCAGCGCAACTGTGACTGAATGGTGAGGAGATGTTGTTTTCTTCTCACACATCCACATCCTGAATATGGGGGGCGTTTTCTTGAATGAAGGTATAGCGGGCTTCCGGATTTTTCCCCATCAAGCGATCAACAAATTGGGAAATGTCCTCATTATCCTTGATAAACACGCGCAATAACTTGCGTTTGTCCCGATGCATAGTCGTGTCCCGCAGTTGGGCGGGGAGCATTTCGCCCAATCCTTTAAAGCGCCCAATATCTACATTTTTGGCGCCCTTGAAGTGAACTTTGAGGAGATGGTCTTTTTCCTGATCATCCTGGGCATACACAGATTTTGACCCTTGTGTGAGACGATAAAGGGGAGGTTGAGCCAGGTAAATATGACCCGCATCAATAAGGCTGCGCATTTCCTGGAAAAAAAACGTTAATAACAAGGATGCGATATGGGCGCCATCCACGTCCGCATCGGTCATAATAACCACCTTGCCATAGCGAAGCTTAGAGGGGTCGCACAGCTTTCCCATGCCACATCCGAGCGCAAGACCCAAATCCCGAATTTCCTGGTTGGCATGCAGCTTTTCGATCGTGGCATTGGCAACATTCAAAATCTTGCCTCGCAACGGAAGGACGGCTTGTGTGGCGCGGTCCCGGGCTTGCTTGGCAGATCCCCCCGCTGAATCCCCTTCCACGAGGAAGATTTCGCTATTGGCCGCGATATTTGAGGTGCAATCGGCTAATTTCCCTGGCAAACGAAGCTTCCGAGTTGCGCTCGCTCGGGCCACTTCCTTGGCTTGTCGGCGTTTCAAGCGATCTTCCGCCCGGCCAATGACATGGTCAAGAAGCTGGGTTGCTGCCTGGGGGTGCGCTCCTAACCAGTGGTCAAAGTGATCCTTCACTGTGTTTTCAACCAAACGGGCGGCTTCAACACTGACAAGCTTTTCTTTTGTTTGGCCTTGAAATTGCGGCTGATTAATGAAACAGGACAAGATCATACAGGCGCTACCGCTGACGTCTTCACTGGTCAATTGTCCTACCCGACGGTTCCCAATACGGTCCCCATAATCTTTTAAGGCGCGGGTTAACGCTTGGCGGAAGCCATTTTCATGGGTGCCGCCTTGGGGCGTTGGAATGGTGTTACAAAACGAAGAAACCCATCCGGCTTCGTCGCTCCTAGCTGGTCGTTTAAATAGTCAACAAGGCCAGCAGGATAATGAAGGCAAGCCACAGGGGGCGTTTTATCATTACTTTGGAGCAGGGAGGGGTCACAATGCCAGTTAATTTCGACACCTTTAAAGAGGTAGGCTTTTGCGCGCGCCAATTGATAAAGCGTAGCAGGGCGGAAATGAAGGGTATTGCCAAAAATTTCGGGGTCTGGATGGAAGCGGATAGTTGTGCCGCGGCGGCTGGTAGCGCCTTCTTGCAAAATCAGAGCAGAGGTGGGTTTGCCTCTTGAATAAGTTTGACGCCAGAGATTTCGGGAGCGGGCAACCTCAACTTCCAGAGCGTCAGACAAGGCGTTCACAACCGAAACGCCAACGCCGTGAAGGCCACCGGCTGTCGCATAAACAGCATTATTGAATTTCCCACCGGAGTGGAGGGTGGTCAAGATAACTTCAAGGGCGGACAATTCAGGAAATTTGGGGTGCGGGTCTGTTGGAATACCCCGGCCATTGTCTTTAATGCACACAATATCGCCGACTTCCAGGCGCATTTCAATGCGGCTCGCATGGCCAGAAACGGCTTCATCCATGGCATTGTCCAAGACTTCTGCAACCAGATGATGGAGGGCTTTCTCATCGGTACCCCCTATATACATGCCAGGACGTTTGCGAACAGGCTCCAACCCTTCCAAGACTTCAATATCCTTGGCTGAGTACTCAACATTGGGGAGAGAGGCGCTTTGACGAAAGAGGTCAGACATGGGAGGAGCCAGGTGTCAGGAGCCAGGGATCAGGAAAACAGCCAGGCGTCCTGAAATAATGAAACTTTCTTTTACCTTGCCGATCATTTCTACTCCTTAACTGGCTGCTTATCTTGGCTCCTGATTCCTGAGGGGCAAAGGCTCACGCCGCTGCCAATGCTTTTTGGGCTTGATCAACCAGGGATTTAAAAGCATCGGGCTGGTTAACAGCCAAATCCGCCATAACCTTTCGGTCAATGGTAATCCCTGCTTTCAATAATCCATTGATAAAGCGGGAATAAGGCAAACCGTTTGCACGGGCGGCTGCATTGATACGCTGGATCCATAAGGCGCGGAAATCACGCTTTTTGTTGCGACGGTCGCGATAGGCATATTGCCAGGACTTTTCCAAGCGTTGGATCGCAATACGGAAACACTTACTGGAACGTCCCCGAAATCCCTTGGATAATTTTAAAACTTTCTTGTGACGGGCGTGGGTTGTAACGCCTCTTTTTACGCGTGCCATAGTCGGGCCTCCTTACATGTGTAAATAATAGCTGAGAACTTTTTTTGCGTCCGCTTCATGCATGATTGTCATGCCGCGCGCATTCCGCAACATTTTATTGCTCCGCTTTCTCATACCATGGCGTTTACCCGCCTGACCCATTTTGACTTTACCGCTGCCAGTAACGCGGAACCGTTTCTTGGCACTGCTTTTTGTTTTTAACTTGGGCATTTGACTCTCTTTTCAATATGTCTAGTGTTAAATAAGCACCACGACGGGTTAGGCATACCCTTGAGCCATGCCGTCTTTTACAGGTACCCCCTACTTATAGCCGACTCCTGCATTTAAATTCAAGCTTAATCTCCCACTCAAAAAAACCAGCCCTGGAATGAATTTTGTCAATAATTCCTTTACGGATTCCAAGGTATGCTTAAGGAGGATTAACAAAGGAGAAAAAACATGAAAATCATTGTGATATTATGCGCTGCCCTCAGTTTAAGTGGGTGTTGCGGTATGTATACAAATTGCTCCCAGCCCTCTAATAATACACCAGGGGCAAACTGTGGGGTCATATATTGTGTTGGGTTATATCCCTTGTTAAAAAATAACCCCTTGCGGCAATATGAATTATTCATAAAAAATTAACCCTTATTACATAATCCTTACCTTATGAGAAATCACTTTGATTTAAGGGAAGGCTATCTTTTGGTAAAAAGTTTAATAGGGGTTTGGATGGTTTTAATTTTGGGAGCAACCCAAGCGCGGGCACAAATAGAAAATATGTGTGAACCTTTGATTCGTCGCTATGAAGCAACGCATGGTATTCCTCACAAGTTATTAACAGCCATTTCGTTGGTTGAATATGGGAAACCTTATGTATTTCCAACAAAAAAAGAAGCGATCACCAGGGTTCGCAAGCTTCAGGAGATGGGCGTCACCAGTATTGATGTTGGGTGCATGCAAGTGAATTTAAAGCAACATCCAAGCGCCTTTCCGACCCTTGAAGCTGCTTTTGATCCAGCGACGAACATTGCCTATGCAGCAAAGTTCCTAAAAACCAAAAAAATAAGCAAAGGATCTTGGGGAAGCGCTGTTGCTCATTACCACTCGTCAACACCCAGGTTTCATATACCTTACACACAGAGAGTTCTCAAAACTTGGTCAAAGGCACAAAATGGCCGGATGATAAATCATGCCTTACTTAAAAGGGAAGGGTCTGCAGTTGAAATGACATATGCAGAGGTTAAAAAACATGAAGGAGCATTTATTGACAATGTTGCTGCACCAAGTGGCCGCCGTGTCCCTATGATTGTCCGGTTCGCCCCCTACAAAGGTTTTTGCCGGAAAGGGTTTCACAGGACTATTCCTGGAATATCCCAACCCTTGCGCCAAGCACAAGAAAATAGGGCGGGGGGACCTCTCATTATCCGCGGCAGGCCGAAAGGTAGCGGCAAGATCATTATGAATACGGTTGGGATGGGGCAAAGACCATTTTTTATCTCTGTTAAAGTGAATCAGGTCAACCTGCCTCATCACTCTCAAAATATGGTTATGCCAAAATCGCCCTGACTTGGTCATTTGTTTGTAACTAAAATATTTCCCTGGTTTGTGGCCAGAGGAACATAATGAAAAGTTGGAGCCCGTTGGGCAAGCGCTTCAATTTCCGTAGCTCTGGCAATGATGAAAAGGCGCTTCGTTCCTCTCCATAATTGTAAAAACTTTTTTTCATCCATCATCCATTGGGTACAATCTTCGGCCTCGCAGCCAAACTCCAATTCTCCTTTGGCATCGGCTACAGTAATAACTTGGTCTACATAGACAGGGAGGTCTTGATAGTAAGCTTTAAAGCTTCCCACAATATCATCTGGCTTTTTATGAGCCTGGATGATCTGCGCCAGGGGTTTAATAGAGGGGCGCTGCAATTCAGGCATCAAGCGAATCACCGAGACGACCAGAACCACAGCGGCAAGCGGGATTGTGGCAAGGGCGCTTCTCAAACGGCGCTGGCGTAAAAAGAGAGCGGCAAGACCGGCGAGAAAGAGGAATATACCTGACAGGACGGTAAAGTCTGCCCAAAGATGGGGCCGGTGGTCGATGAGGTGAGGCATCATCCAAAGGGTGGTTAGACCTCCCATGCTGAGGATCACTGACATGCCTATGAAAATGAGGAGGCTTTGGCGGGCAGAGGCTGCATACTCAGGCCGATGGATTTTGACCCAATAGGCTCCCAGAACTAAGGCTAAAGGAGGGAAACAAGGCAAGATATAGGGAACAAGTTTGGAGTTAGAAACAGAAAAAAATCCGAATGTCCAGCCCGCCCAAATGAGGAGAAACAATGTAACCCCCCGCTGTTTAGTCGCAAAATCCGATCTCACTCCATTGCGTATTGCGCTCCATAACAAGCTTGTCCAAGGAAAAAGGCCAAGCAAAAGCACGGGGACAAAAAATAAAAGAGGTTGGGTGCGCATATGAAGGGAGGTTGTATAGCGCAAGACGTGTTCAACAACAAAGTACTTATAAGCAAAATCAGGATTCTTAAGGCTGGCAAGGAGATGCCAGGGCGCTGCGATCATAAAGAACAGAAGGGATCCTGATGGAATATAAGCTGGCCACAAATCTTTCCAGCGACCCGTACCAAAGGCCCAGATCAGGATCACGGGTCCTGAAATGGCCAGCGCCATGAGCCCTTTGGTTAATACGGCTAATGCGGAACAGCCGTAAAAGGCCCAAGCCCACAGGCGGCGCTGGAACCCTGGCGGGGTGTGAATGGCGACCAGAAAAGAAAACAAACTTAAGCTGACAAGCGTTGCCATCGGCATATCAAGGATAATTAAGCGGCTTAAGGCATAATAAAGCGGGCTTGCTGCCAGTATCAGGCAGGCGGCCATTCCTGCTGAGTGCCCATAAAATCGGCGGCCAAACAGGTACGTGCCAAGGCATCCCAGAATGCCAAAAAAAACGCACCACAGCCGCATGGCCCATTCTTGGATGCCAAATACTTTGATGCTCGTTGCCTGAAGCCAATAAAACAAGGGAGGCTTTTCAAAATATTTAACGCCATTAAGGCGGGGGGTGACATAATCGCCAGAGGCGACCATTTCCCGGGGAATTTCTACATATCTCCCCTCATCAGGAGACGCAAAAGGACGGTTGCCTAAAAATAAGCAAAACCAGAGCGCCAATAAAGGAATAATCCATAGCCAGGATGGGGAGATGCGGTCAACAGGTTTCATGTGCCATTCATAAGCATACCCTATTTCTGGATGCAAGAAGTTTCAGGTAGGTCAGTAGCCAAGAATAATCCTAATATTGATGGTGGCAATATGTTATGGATAGCTAATATCATGGCTAACCCAGAAATAGACATGCGTCAATGGTAGTAAATAAAAATAAACCCTACATTATCTTGATCACAGGCGCTTCGGGCAGTGGAAAAACGGCAGCTTTAAAAACTCTTGAGCAAAAGCTTTCCTCTGATTTAGCGTCGATCAATTATTTTGATGATATGGGGATACCCAGCGCTGATGAGATGGTTGCAAAGTACGGTTCTGGCGAAAAATGGCAGGAATGGGCAATACACGCTTGGATTGACAAGCTTGTTCAAATAGCAGATAAAAAGATTGCCATTTTAGAAGGTTCCTTTCACCCCGAATTTGCCATATCTCGCTTGCAAGAGTTGGGCAGAACGAATTATTTACTGATCTGCCTTCATGCTACCAAAGCCATACGAGAAGAAAGGCTGACTTTATACCGAAAACAACCAGAACTTGCCATACAAGATATGGAAAATTATGCCCAAGTTTTGAAAAAGAAGACAGTTGATTTAGGAGGTATGGTCGTTGATTCAACAAATAGAACTATTGGCGAAGTTGAGCAAGAAATATCCAATTTAATTTTTAAATATGATATGGAATCTATTCTTATTCATTCAAAAGATGGAAAGACAAGATAATTCAAATTATGGTTTTACCCCTTTTTTCTCAGGTTCTTTCCGCCTACACAGGGTCAGGTAGTTTTTTATAGATTCAGAAATCTATCGATCATTGCATTGACTTGGCTTGGAACTTCTAATGTAGCCCAAGGCCCTGAGTTGACAACTTTTCCAGTTGTTAAATGGGGGCATAGATTTCGCAATGAAGGCTCAGAGCAGAAAGGATGGCTTGATTGAATGTTCAGTATAGGCATAGTGCAGTTCTGTATTTTATCGTGACTTGCGCCATCCCATTCAAGCAGGTCTCGATAGGTAGAAATAAGAGCTGGCCTTGAGATCATGTCGAAAGCTTTGATCGCCATCAGTTTGTCTTCTTTTGCAGCCTTAACCATTACAGATTCAACGAGCTGTTGTGAAAAGTTTTTCATGTCAGGGTCTTGCAATTCTTCAATATGGTTCTGTATAAGCTGCTTGACCCAAGACTCCATCAATAGAGGAGGATCTATGAGAACGAGTTTAGACACCAGGCCAGGGTTCATATTCGCTAATTCAACGGCAATCACGCCTCCATAATTCAACCCTACGACAGTTGCTTCTTTTATTGTAAGCTTTTGGCATAAAGAGAGGAGGTCTTCGGCATAAATCGACGCTGCATAATGCGTCTTCGGCTTGTCGCTCTCACCATGTCCCCGTAAATCAACATTAATAACTCTGCCTTTCTGGGAGAGATGATGAAATGGATGTTTCATAAAATGAAGGTTGCCACCAGCATTATGGATAAGGATAAATGATTGTTTACCTGTCCCCTTTATAAAATAATTTAAACTGATGCCATTACATAATATTTCTGGCATTTCTTTTTGTTACCTCTCCGCTTTAAGAACAAAAGCACCTTCTAGCTTATAAAGTCTATCCTTCTTGAAAAAGCATGCCAACAGGATTTCGTCAATTTTTTCTATTTTTTAAAGAAATTAACGATTTGTTTCCATTTTTTACCATAAATTAAAAAGTGAAAGGAAAATCCATGGGCTTCAGTATATATGCTCTTTCGGTCGCTGTGTTTGCGTTTTGCCTTTTGTTCCTGCCTCACTTAAACAGGGACAATCGGTGGACACGCCTGGCTATCATTGGGGTTGTATCTATTTTTTGGGCACGCTACATGGTGTGGCGTTTGTTTGATACGGTCCTCCCTGTCCCAATGCTGACAGGTCTTGGACTTTGGATCTGGTTCTGTTTCTTCATTGAGCTTCTTGTTTCTGTGGAAAGCCTGATTTTCTATATTACCTTGATGCGCCATTCAGACCGCAAAGCCCAGGCGGACAAGTACGAAAAAGCCTTACGTGCCTTGCCGGCGGAAGAGTTGCCGACGATTGATGTCTTTCTGCCGACCTATAATGAAGGCATAGAAGTCATTGAGCGGTCTATCCTTGGATGTTTGCACTTGGATTGGCCAAGAGACAAATTAAAAGTTTGGGTTTTGGATGACGGCAAGCGGGATTGGGTGCAAGATTTTTGTGAAGAAGTTGGCGCTGGTTATATTCGCCGCAAGGAATGGGTTCACGCAAAAGCAGGCAATTTAAACCATGCCTTTGAAGTCACTAGTGGTGATTTTATTGCCGTCTTTGATGCGGACTTTGTTCCTTTCCGGAATTTCCTCTACCGTACCGTTGGCTTTTTTATTGACCCTAAAGTTGCTATTTTACAAACTCCTCAACATTTCTTTAATAAAGACTATGTTCAGTCTAATTTACATTTACATGACTCAGCTCCAGATGACCAACGCTTGTTTTTTGACGTCATGATGCCAGCGCGAGATGGATGGGATGCGGCTTTCTGGTGTGGCTCATGTAGCTTGACGCGGCGTGTGGCCATGCGTGAAGCGGGAGGTGTGCCGACTCGCTCCATCACAGAAGACTTGACAACAACTCTTGCCTTGTTACGCCACGGGTATATTACACGCTATCTTAACGAAAAATTAAGTCATGGCCTCGCGCCAGAGTCCTTGCCAAGCTTGCTCACCCAACGCAAGCGGTGGTGCCGGGGGACAATTCAAACCATGTTTATGAAAGACGGTCCTGTAGGACCTAATCTCAGATTTATCCACAGGCTCTTATTTTTTCCATGGCACTGGCTAATTAGCCCTTTTACACGTTTGTTCAGCTTTGTTGTCCCCATCGTGTTTTTGTGGACAGGCTTTCCGGCACTGCTCATTACCCACTATTCAGAGCTGATTTATTATCACTTTCCGGCGTATCTGGCGAACCTGTTTGTAACTCTTTGGTTGGCGCCACGGCACTATATCCCCTTGCTGAGCAGTTCCGTTGCTTCTTTGGAGGCCGTTCAGGTTATGCCAACAGTCATCAATAGTTTGGTTACGCCTTTCCGTAAAGAATTTGGCGTCACGCCGAAAGGACACATGGGACGCCCAAGTGGGCAACGCCGTATCCATCAATTCTCTTTTTGGATGAGTTTAACGTTACTTCTGTTAACCGCTGGGGGAATGCTGATCAATATCATTCCTGAAAATAGCCCGGTTTCTGAAGGTGGGTTTTTTCCAGTTGCTGCTATCTGGGCGACGATGAACGTTTTCATGTTGATTGTCATGACGATGATCAGCGTTGAGCATCCACGCCCCCGAACAGATGAGCGTTTCCAGGTGAATGAAGAGGGGAGCCTGATTTTAAACGGTGAGACAATTTCTGTTCATGTTCATGATATTTCCCTTGGTGGCGCTCGGTTAAGCCTGGATGATTTGAAGCGTCATACTGTATCAGCCCACCAGCAGGTTACCCTTGAGATTCCCAATCTAGGGCCTGTAGCGTCAGAAGTGGTCCGAACAGATGAAGGTATCATCCATGTGCATTTTAAAGACCTTCAAGGTAAGTCCCGCCATGCGTTGATCCAGCATCTGTATACGGGTAGATATCACAATGCCAGCGCATTGAAGTACAATAACTTCTTGAAGCAGCTTTTTCACCGCATCTTTCATGACCATTCCCATCTTTATGTGCCGTCGAAGAAAGCGGAATGAAGATTCGTCTATCTTCTTGCAAATTTGATGGCGGGGAAGTGCCGCTGGTCTATCCTCCAGTTGCAATCTAGCCATCTGTTCAGATTCTCTGTATGATCAGAGAAAATGAGGAGCAGGCCCGTGATCCATACCCCTTTTAAAATTGACCCCCAGCTGGAAAAATCGAGCCTACTGGTTCAAGACCTACCCTTATCCCAACTTCGCCTTAAAAATGACTGCCGATTTCCCTGGGTAGTTTTAATTCCCCGCCGACCTCAACTTACCGAAGTGTTTGATCTTGCACTCGAAGACCAGCGCCAGTTATGGTCTGAAATTATCAGTGTAGCACAGCACATGCATGACATTTTCCAAGCCCATAAGATGAACATTGAAACTTTAGGCAATAAAGTTCGCCAACTCCATATACACATTATTGCCCGTTATGAAAATGATGGCGCTTGGCCAAATTCTGTCTTAAATCATGGGAAGTCCGAATCCTATCTTCCTGAGGAAGTTACGAAAATTGTCCAAAAAATCTCGTCTTGTGGATCAACCGTTTCAGAAACACGCCCCTTGGGTTAAAGCAGCCCAAGTGCTTCTTTGCGCCTAAATTTTTCTCCATGACCCATAGGCTGACCAATTTTAGGTATAACCCGAGTTGTAGATCATTTCCAAGTCTCTCAAAATGGTATCTTTGGTCATAGAGCGCATCATTATTCTCCTTTAGTTAAAGACGTTACGTTATCATGGGGAGTTTTATGGGATGTTTATAGATTTGTCAGATTTCTTGATTGCCCATAACGCGCTAAAACCTCATGAACTTATATACTTAACAAATCCTTAGCAAATTGGTTTGTACAATTTAGGAGGAGCATAAAAACCGAGAGAGAGAGGGAAGAGGCACGATGCTGGATACCCCTAAAGAAGATACCGACCCGAAGCAACAAGCTGAACCCTGTGTCATTTTCCGTGATGAAGCGCTTGCCCATATTTCTACGCCAAATGATGTCAATAAAATTATCTCAGTTGTTGGGTCGGGGACATGGATTTTAATCGCCATGTTCGTCGTCATTGCGGGCATTGCTCTTGGATGGTTATTTTATGGTAGCATCCCGATTACACTTCAAGGACAAGGCATTCTTATCCCAAAAGGAGGAATCTTTAAGACCGTCACCTCCCCAGAGGGTTTCAACATCATCGAAGGTTTACCTGTTCAAACAGGGCAAATTGTTGAAAAAGATCAGATTGTTGCTCTTTTAGATAACCCAGAATTGACAAAAACAATCGCGGTGCGTACGGAATATGTTGCAGACTTAAAAAAGAAGCGTGGGGATCTTGCGACGGATGCTGCTAAAAGTATCAAAGAAAAAACAGAGCATTATGAAAAACAAAAGAAAATCATTGAAGACAGCCTTAAAACAAAGGTTGACTATCAAAAACATCTTGAAACAAACCTTGAAAAGCAACGCATACTCTTGGGAAAAGGTTATGCAAAGCAACAAAACGTCCTGGATATTGAAAGTCAGCTTAACGCTTTAAAAGAAGAAGATTTACGCAGTAAAGAAAAACTTGTCCAGCTTCAGAAAGACCTGCTGGTTGATCAGGAGAACTGGACGCAGAGGGAACGAGAAATTGTCCTCAAGCTTACGGATGAAGAGCGGGCCCTTGAGGATTTAAAAACGCGCCAAGAAACAACAAAAACCATTAAAAGCCCCTTAAGGGGCAAAGTTATTGGCATCCACCATAAAATCAGAGACAGTGTTGCGGCAAACGAACCTTTGGTTACCTTGAGCCAAGGAGACGAAACTCAGCTTGATGCTTTAATTTACCTGAATCCCCTGGAAGGAAAAGAAGTCAAGGTTGGTATGGTCGTTTATATGATCCCAACCCATCTTGAGAAAGAGCATGTCGGTTATATCGAGGGAGAAGTCATTGAGGTATCTCCTTATCCAGAAACAGTTCGCAGCCTTATGTCAACCTTACAAAACGACAAGCCCGCCGATCAGCGCGCGTGTCAGCATCAAAAAGGATCACCAAAAAAACAAAAAATCTCCCATAGATTTTTTAAAGCTTTCCCCAGGGACATGGGTTTATGGGCGCGTGATTGTAGAGCGTCGATCTCCATTTGCCATCATCATTCCGGCAATCAAAAAAATGCTTGAGGTCATGCCATGATGCAGCGATTTAGAGTTTTCGTGCATTTCTTGGTATGCGCTCTTCTCTTGGCCATTTCTAAAAGGAAGGCGCTCTTATATGATTATTTCTTAAAAGAATACCCAACGGATTGGAAGGCCCGCGGGCTGTCACGTGTCGCCAGATGCCTTGCGTACTCATGGTGCCTTGCCGTAGCACAACATGTTAGGCGTTCCGTTAGGATAAAGGGCATAACAGCTTGGCAATTTCTGTTGATGAAAGGTTATAATTGGTACCGGGCGATAAAAGCCTTTATGAAACTGGATATCAATCGAAAAAAAATCCACGAAACGCCAACGTTTTTGCAAATGGAAGCAACAGAATGTGGATCCATCTGTTTTTCAATTATTTTGGCTTATTATCGCCATGAATTAACACCTGAGGAAGCCCGTGCTGCTTGTGGTGTATCAAGGGATGGCAGCAAAGCTAGTCATATCATCCGTGCCGCACGACAATATAATATGTCTGCCAAAGGGTACAGTGTGCAGGATATCTCTGCTTTAGAGTCATGCCCGTTGCCGGCTATTATTCATTGGAACTTTGACCATTTTGTCGTCCTTGAAGGCCATAGAGGGAAGTATTACTACATTAATGATCCGGCAACGGGCCGGCGGCGCGTCGAATTTGAAGAGTTTAACAAGAACTTTACAGGGATCGTGCTGGTTCTCACCCCAAATGAGGGCTTTATCCAAAAAAAACAGGAAAATGCCTTAGTAAAGTTTTTGTCCTTGTCTCTCCAAAGAGGCGTCAGCGGCATCCTGGCGGCTTTTTTCCTTAGCATCTTGCAGGTCCTCCCCAGTCTCATGGTGGCATTTTCCAGCAAGATTTTTATTGATTATATCCTGGTTAAAAGCCTGTCTTATTGGCTTATTCCGTTAACGCTCATATTGGCAGGGTTTGTGGTTTTGCAATCCCTTTTGATGTCATTACACCAGCGGCTACTTGTACGCTTAAGCATGCATTTTAAGTTAAGCTTGGAAAGCTTGATTGTACACAAGCTCTTTCATTTGCCTCTTCGTTTCTTTGACCAACGGTTTAGTGGTGATATTTTATACCGCCTTTCTGCAGCGGAAGATCTTTCCAATCTTCTGTCGCTTGAGATTATGGGGGCCTTGTCGAATGTTTTTGGGATTGTCATTTTTACGGTTGTTTTAAGCCAACTCTCGTTTCCCATGTTTTTTATTATGCTGATTTTCATTGGATTGCGTATCCTTGTTTTTTACCTATCCCGCAAAAGAATAGCGGAAACGAATATCCACTATCAGCAGCAATTCGGTAGGGTGGCTGGTATTGCTATGAATGGACTGGACATGATCGATACACTGAAGGCCAACAACCTGGAACATGTTTTTTTTAAAAACTGGGCGGCTAATCACGATACGTTGTTAAACAAGCATCAAGAAGTAGCGCTCGTTGACCAACGGACCAACATCTTGTTGTTGAGCCTTGCGGGCCTTATGACTGTTGCCTTGTTATATCGTGGTACTTATCTGGTGATGGAGGAGTCAATTACGATTGGTACCTTAATGGCATTTATGGTTCTTGCTAATTACCTGGATGGCCCCTTAATGACCCTCTTGGGTTTTTCCAGCAAAATAGAAAAAATAAAGGGATCCATTAACCGATTTAACGATATTTTGTGTCACGAAAACCAGGAGCCCGAAGAGATCGGGATAGATGAAAATAGCCCGAACAGAAAAGAAATACCCCCTTTAACCCAAGAAATTATCTTGAAAGACGTGGGCTTTGGGTATGCCCCTCTTGATCCGCCGATCTTTCATAACCTGAATCTAGTTATTCCACAAGGAAAAACAGTTGCCTTTGTTGGGATGAGTGGCTCTGGAAAATCCACCATTTCTAAAATTATCTGTGGCTTGTACCCCATTTCATCTGGTGAGATCTTTTGGGATGGCATTCCGGTTCAAGACACCAGTGTGGCACAAAGAAATAAGCGCATTTCTCTTGTTGACCAAGATATTTACTTATTTGACGGGACAGTAAGGGATAATTTAACCTCTTGGGAAAAAAATATTAATGATGAAATATTGATGGATGCCTTAAAACAGGTTGGTTTGTATGATGAGTTATTACCGAGAGGGCTTTTAAATAGCCGCGTAGGAGAAAATGGTGCCAATTTAAGCGGCGGGCAACGCCAGCGCTTGGAGATAGCACGCGCCGTGCTTAGGAAAGCAGATGTATTGATTTTGGATGAAGCCACAAGCTCCCTTGATGTGCCGAATGAAACGCACATATTTGATTCCCTGGGCCAACTGGACATAACCACAGTCATTATTGCCCATCGGCTCTCAACAATTCAAAAGTCAGACATCATTTATGTCATTAACGATGGAAAAGTTTCCCAATGCGGAAAGCATGCGGATCTTGCTCAACAACCGGGCATTTATAAAGACTTGATGGAATTGGAATCAGCATGAAAGGGGCCATGTTATGAGCCTTATAAAGAGGTAAGCGTCATGAAAGAGCAACATAGTTTCCCTTTTGATGATCCGTTGTTTAAAGTGGCGCCTACGCTGAAAAAAGCACTGTTTCCAACCTTAAGCTCTTTTAATCACCAGCAGGCATTGCAAGCTTGTTTTGAAGCGCTTTCATTTGTGAACAATACGCATAAAAAACCAATTTTAGATCCGCTTGCCAGAACCGTTGAAGAGGTTGTGAGCCGTATGGCTTCAAGTTGTGACTTAATTGCGAGGGAGATTCATATCCACAATATTAATGTTGCTACTGAAACAAACCCTGCCATTGTTTTTGAGGTCGCAACATCCATGCCAGGTTTGATCTATTATAAAGGTGAAACTGCCTACCTTTATGATCCATTAACAGGTACGAATAAAAAGGCTGATGCGTCTCTGCTCAAGAGCTACCAAATGATGGGGTTTACCTTATATAAGAAGTGGCCGCAAGACTCAAAAACAATTACTCAAATGGCGAAAATGGCCTACCAAGAAACCCGCAAAGATCTGAAGCTTTTTATGATCCTTCAAGGTTGTGTTGGGCTATTGATGCTTTTACAACCTTTTCTGACAGGCGTTATTTTTGATGACGTTGTCAAGTTGCGTCAATATAATTTGATTGACCAGGTATTCTTAGGGCTTGTGGCAGCAACGGTTGGAGCGATGGTGTTTAAGGTCGTGCAAAACTTTGCGATGATCCGGTTCCAGGCGAAAAGCAGTGTTTTTTTAGAATCGGCCTTATGGAATCGGTTGCTCTCTTTTCATCTTCGCTTTTTTAAACTGTTTCGGTTAGGGGACCTCCACGACCGTTTGACAGCTGTTGATCAACTTCAAAAGGAATTGACAACATCATCCATGAATGCCCTTTCCCAAGGGTTTTTCTCAGTCATTATTTTGCTGTTCATTTCATGTTACCTGCCCCTCCTGGGTCTCATTATTTTTTTTGTGACCCTTCTGTTTGGCGCGGTGAGCGTTCTTCTCATCCGACGGATGATCCAGTATCACCGTTCTGTTACACAGACAAATGCACGGCTGGTAAGCTTCCTGTTTGAAGCCATTCGCAGTGTTGTTAAGGTTAAAACATCCAATACCCAAAAGCACATTTTTCAAAGGTGGCTGAATATGGAATTCAGCAAGATGAGTCCCTTTATTGGTGCCCAATATTTACTTGTTTACTACCATATTATAGAGTTTGTTTTCCCGATTGTTATTGTGGCGTCTCTGTATTTTCTGATGGTTGGCAGTAACCCTTTGGGGCCAACAACTCCCGCCTTGTCGATTGGGAAATTTATCAGCGTACAAATGGCGTTGGGGCAATATTTTGCAGCTCTTATCGGCATGGTTGGGGTTATTGATCGTTTATTGCACCTTATTCCCCATATCGAACGGGTGCAGCCCATTTTGAAAGAAAGAGCGGAGCAGGATGGGGAGCAAAAAATTCAGACACTCTTTAAAGGAAAAATTACTTTTCAAAATGTGAGCTTTCAGTATAAGTCCACAGGGCCGCTTGTGCTTGACAATGTTAGCTTTACCATTAATGCTGGAGAATGGGTGGCCATTGTGGGCCCCTCTGGTGCAGGAAAATCCACGCTCATTAAGTTAATTCTAGGGCTAGAAACCTGTGATAAAGGTACAATCCTGTTAGACGACATCCCGTTACAGCAGCTTGATCTACCAACGGCCCGGCGTCAAATTGCAACCGTACTTCAGCACACGCACCTGTTGCCAGGTAGTATTTTTGATAACTTGCATGCGTCCAATCCAAATTTAACGGAAGAAGAAATGCTGTCTCTCTTGCGCCTTGTTGCGATTCACGATGACATTGTCAACATGCCCATGGGGTTAAATACCGTCATTATGGGGGATGGTCGCACCTTTTCAATGGGACAGCGCCAACGGCTGGTTCTGGCGCGATGCCTGGCAAAGCCCTTATCTTTTATTCTCCTAGACGAGGCGACAAGCGCTTTGGATAATTTAAGCCAAGAAATTATTTTGAATACAATCAAACAAATCCCTATAACGCGCGTTACGGTCGCCCACCGTCTCTCAACCATCCGGCGCGCTGACCGCGTGATTGTTATGGAGAAGGGCAGGGTGGTCGAGCAGGGCGCATAAAAATCTGTAAAGATGCTTGCCAAGCTCTGTCAACGTGCATACAGTTTCTCACCATCAAAGTGTGGGCGGATGTATCGTCAGATATGATGGTGATTGATAAAGGTTCCTTGATATGCCGAATATTTCTTTCACAAAAGCTGTGGCCCTTGGGAATGATTTTGTCATTTTAGATGGGAGGGATCGTTTTATCTCCTTGACGACGGACCAGATTCAGATACTGGCCAATCGCCGCCAAGGGGTCGGTTGTGATCAGGTTATTTTGATTCTTCCCCCAACGGACCCGCAAGCGCACATTCGACTCAAGTTTTACAACGCAGATGGAAGCGAAGCTGGTGCTTGCGGCAATGGTACCCGGTGCATCGCCCGACTCATTATGGAGCGTGAAGCAATAGATAATGTCTGCATCCAAACAGATAGGGCGCTTTGCCAGGCTACATGGGCAGATGGAAGCAGGGGGGAAGATGCAGGCATTTCAGTCACCCTAGGCAAGCCACGGTTTGAGTGGGACGACATTCCCCTTGCTCATCCAGAAGCTTTACAAGACATTTCCTATAAGACCACAGCTTCTTTTTGCGTTAATGTGGGCAACCCCCACGTTATTTTCTTTGTGAATGATGTGGATGAAATTCCCCTAGCGTATATTGGACCTCAAATTGAAAACCATCGTTCTTTTCCAGAGCGAGTCAATGTGGGATTTGCCCAAATTGTTAATGAGGGAATGCTACGATTACGGGTATGGGAGCGGGGGGCGGGCTATACGATGGCGTGTGGTACGGGGGCTTGCGCGGCGGCTGTGGCTGCTATCCATCAACAGTTCGTACCTTCAGGGCAATCCCCCCTTCGCATTATTCAGGAAGGAGGGGAAGTTCTTGTTGACTGGCGGCAAGGCTATCCAATTACCATGACTGGCTCTGCCCAGATAAAATTTCAGGGAGAGATCCAGGTATGAAAGAGGACTTCCGCTTGGAAAGCATCTCTATGGCTTGTCTGAGGGATGGTAAATTTGGTTTGGCCCATAGGTATGATCATACCGGTGGTCGGTTACGCCAAAGTTATCCCGTTCAAAATTCTTATAATAATCATTGTCATAATAGGAAGAATCCGGATAAGTCCCATAGTGAGGCGGTTGATATCGTCCTCCATCACAGGCGTTAATATCATATGGATTGGCACATCCCGATAAAAAGAGCAGGGGGGTTGCTAAAACAACCGGGGCCAAAAGAGATACAATTTTAGAGAACGTCATGGTAACCTCTGTTTCAAAATTAAACTTTCAATTTTATTATAATTCTGACGGTTCTTAACAACGGGTTAACAGAAACATATATTTCTTCTAAAGTTCCTGAATGGCTTTAAAAACTTCTTGCGCATGGCCGTCAACCTTGACTTTTCGCCAAATGCGGCGAATGATCCCTTCCTCATCAATGAGAAATGTTGACCGTTCAATTCCAAAATACTTTTTTCCATACATGGATTTTTCAACCCAGGTTTCGTAAGCAGCGCAAACAGCGCCGTCTTCATCTGACAAAAGAGGAAACGTCAGCCCGTATTTTCCTTTAAATTTATCATGGCTTTTGGGGTTGTCGCGGGAAATACCAAACACAACTGCGTTAAGAATATTAAAATCTCTCAAGCGATCGCGAAAATCACAAGCTTGTGCCGTACACCCGCTTGTATCATCCTTGGGGTAAAAATAAAGAACAACCTTTTTGCCATGATAGTCAGATAGTCGATAGAACTGCCCCGCATCGCCAGGCAGCTCAACATTTGGGGCTGTATTTCCAATATCCAGGCTCATTTAAGAAGCCTTAGATTCTTCTTTTTTAACCTCTGGCTCTTCTTTTTTAGGCTCTTCTTTGGGAGCATCAGTGGGCGTGGGTGTGGTTACTTTAGGCTCTTCGGCCTTCATCACTGCGTCTGGTGGCGTAGCCTCACCAGCTTTTTTTTCTTCTTTCTTGCCATCGCAAGCGACTAACGTGAACCCCAAAAGGGCTATGGACAAAAATTTCCAGTTCATTATATTTATCTCCTTTAATCTTAATGTTACTAATACTCTCTAGCTTTAAGAGTCATGACACCAGATCGTATTCTCTAAAAGGTTAATAGATTATTCGAGAAAAGGACAGGGTTCATCCGTCTCCTGATACAAAATCTTGTCAACTGTGACCAAATTACTTACAATTCCAGACTTCTACCTGTTTCTGCCTTGTTATTTTACGGACCAGTAAAGCAAATGCGCCATTACCCATAACATTGGCGCTGGTAAAGATAGGATCTTGGACAATGTAGATCGTGGTCATGAGGCTGGCCATTTCTGGGGTTAGGCTCAGGTATTTTTGCAAAATCGGTAACATGACGATAATGCCGCCGCCCGGAATGCCTGCTACGGAAAATTTAGCCAAACAGAAATAGAGTGTAAAGAGCAAGTAATTCTCAAAAGTGGGCAAGGGCATGCCAGAAAGGCTCAGCACGGCCAAGGCCAGGATTGGGATGGCTAAAGCATCGCCGATCAAATGGATATTCACTGTGGTGGGAATAACCAGATCGGCAAATTGTTCATCTCCCATATTCTTCTCTGTTGCGGCCACGGTGACAGGCATGGTGGCGGCACTCGACATGGTTGAAAATCCTGTGATCCCTGCAGGCAACATATTGCGGACCAGCTCAAAAAAACGGCTGGTCTGGAAACCGCTTGCCATGAAATATAATAAGGCGAGATACAGGATCACCACAATCCATAAAAGTCCGAAAACATGGCCGGAGCTTTTGACCAAAATGGAAAGTGTTCCTTCATATTCCATTTTTAAAATGAAACCAAAGACATAAAAAGGCAATAAGGGGATGAACGCTTTTTGTAAGAACATCGTCATGTAATGACGCATATTTTGCGCGAGGGTTGTCACCATAGGTACTTTAATAAAGCTAAAGATAAGACCCACAACGATACCGCACAGCAAAGATTGGTCGGGGGCCAAGATTTCGGGAATAGAGAGTGTCAACAGGGGCGTCACAGAATCCTTGATTTCAGATAAGCCACCTCCCTCAAAAGTCAGCAAAGGCAACAGATTGACGCCAATCCCATAAGAAATAAGAACGGTAAGGGCATTGGATAGAGTGACGAGGGCTAAAATCCCCAAGATCAACAAAGGGGCACGCTGTTCCATTGATAAAATCGCTGCTGTGATGTAACTAAAAATAACCAGAGGCAATATGCCCATTAATATCTCTTTCAAGCTACAACTGATCGTGAAGAAGAAGCGGATTGTCTCAAGGTTGAACAGAGCGCTTAAGAAATAAGCGGCAAGAATGGCAATAATGAGCTGTACAGGTAAACTTTTAAGCACGGTTTTCCTCGGTAGGATGGTTGTTTTTTTATAAAGTTATCAGGTTTTTAATAAAGAAAGAAGGTTTCCATCTCAAGCGGATGACAATATGAACGCAGACAGGATTAAACAAGCCAGCATACGAGTAACCTTAAGCTTAAAAATGCCAGGAAGCAAGGAAATTTGATTTTTAAAAATTTAGGGTAGGAGGGATTTTCCTTCCCTATAACAGAGGGTAGGATATGGTTGAATGTTGAGTATATAGCGCTATTACTTTAACTAATGGTATAATTGTGAATTCTATTTAAATGATGATTTTGAGGAGCAAGGCTTTAAAGCTTTGTGTTGACCACTGCGGCGGTTGCGGCGCAAAAAACCGCTTCTAAGAGGGAATGGGGAAGGTAATATTTTAATCTGTCGAAGCGGTTCTGCTATAGGAGTAGGGGTAACAGATAATTTTCTATCTAATTCATTCATGAGATGAAGATAATATTCGGCATGTTGATAATAATTCTCAAATAAAGCGCGGTCTCCCTTCGTTCGTGTCTCAAGGGCCAGGGTCATGTATTTTGTATATAAATCTTGGGCGTTTTTCTTATTGATAGGGCGTCCTGTTTCTTTTTCAGTGGTATGCATGATTCCCTCCTTTGATTTATCCTGACCCTTGCTTTATTCTGGAACCTCTTGCGTATAGTGAAAATCTTGTTGGTTATGATGCGCTTTAAAAGGGAGTATATTTGTCTGGTAGGTCGGTTTGGACGCTTCTGTAGACGTGTTTGGACTTTTAGAAGGAAGCTTTTCATGAGAACCTTTAAGGTTGAAATCTTCAATGACCTTGTTAATAGCGGACACCTTCCTAGCCACCAGCTGAGGATCAGGGAGAGAGATAGAGGCATGAAGATAATCGCTTGGTTCATTCATAGCATGAAGGTAGTATTCAGCGCGTTGATAATAACTCTCTGCCAAAACGTGGTCTTCTCTTTTTTTGGCTTCTTTGGCCGACGTTATAGACTTGAGATATAAGCTTTCCAGCTTTTTTCTATTGCCAGAGTGTCCTGTTTCTCCTGGGATTGTGCGCATTATTCCTCCCCTTTTATCTGGTTTGCTTAATAACAATATATTAAACGCTTATTGAGTGTCGATTGCTGTGTAGAGAGTCTAGATTTTTATACAGACTATTTTGGATTTTGTAGGCTGCATATACAGACCTGTTCATTAGATGTTACATATAAACACATTTTTTTGTCTTGTCAACACGTTTGCTGCAGAATTTGATGCTGAAAAATTTCGCTTTTGTCTGTGAAGAATAACGATGGACTTGAGAGGAAGGAGACCAAAGAGAGGAGGAAATAGGGCAAAGGGAAGGGTGGATATCAATTTTATGTTAAGGATGGCAAAGGAATTAACTAAGTTGGTGGCGCACCCGAGAGGATTCGAACCTCTGACCTTTGCCTCCGGAGGGCAACGCTCTATCCAGCTGAGCTACGGGTGCAATTGAGTTGCTGGATCTTGCAACTTGACTCTTGTTTATATACTGTACTTTTAGGGGCTTGCCAAAGCATTATTTTGCATTTTGCGATAGTCATGCGCAAGCTGATTCATGGGTGTTTTTTAGGGTGAAGATGATGGCAAGATCAGCTTCGATAGGCCAAGTGCAAGACATAATCCAGGTGGCAACCTCTGTTGTCGCCTGTGACGGGCGTAGCCCTGAAGCCCACTTGGAGGACCATTTGGGTCATCCGCTGGTTTATCTGGCCATGGAAGAGGTGGGGCACGTGATATGTCCTTACTGTAGCCGTTACTTCATGCTCATCGAACAATCCGACTACTAAAGGATAAAAAGGTGCTGGGATTTTTAAGGACAATCGGACGTGTTGTGATTGCTTTTCTGATGAACGCAGGGCGGTTGGGCATTTTCTTTGTGACAAGCCTGAGCCATGTTGTCCGCCCACCCTTTTACTGGCGTCAATTGGGCAAACAATTTCTTCATATCGGATATTTTTCCTTACCTGTCGTGGGCTTGACGGCCATCTTTACGGGAATGGTCCTGGCCCTTCAAAGCCACACGAGTTTTGCACGCTTTAACGCGGAAGGGGCAATAGCTACGGTCGTTGTTCTCTCTGTAACCCGGGAGCTAGGCCCGGTGTTGGCAGGCTTAATGGTGGCAGGGCGTATTGGGGCGGCCATGGCGGCTGAAATCGGGACTATGCGCGTGACAGAGCAGATTGATGCGCTTACAACGCTTTCAACCAATCCTTTTAAATATCTTGTCGTCCCCCGCCTGGTCGCGGGCGTCATGATGTTGCCCTTGCTGGTACTAATCGCAGATATTATTGGCGTTTTTGGTGGTTATCTGGTCAGCATCTACAAGCTTGGTTTCAACCCTGCAAACTACCTGATCCAAACTTCAAAATACCTGGAGTTTGAGGATGTGACCTCCGGCTTGATCAAGGCCGCTGTATTTGGGTTGGTTATCTCCTTGATGGGTTGTTACCACGGCTATCAATCCGGGCGTGGCGCAGCGGGCGTTGGCGGTGCCACAACCAGGGCAGTTGTGTCCGCCTCGATTCTGATTTTGTTTATGAACTATGCCTTAACTTCCATTTTATTTTCAAAGTAAACCATGACGACACCTCTTAAAATTCGCGTTCGGGACCTCAAAAAATCCTTTGGGGAGAAGGTCGTCCTTGACGGTATCAATCTTGACCTCCCTGCAGGGGAATCTTTTGTTATTATTGGGGGGTCAGGAACCGGAAAGTCTGTCTTGATTAAATGCTTGTTAGGCCTGGTTAAGCCTGATGCAGGGAGCATTAAAGTTAATGGTCAAGAGATTGTGGGTCTTTCCTACACAGCCCAACAAGAGGCTTTGGATAAATTTGGCATGCTGTTCCAGGGAGGGGCCTTGTTTGACAGCATGACGGTTTGGGAAAATGTGGCGTTTGCGCTGACTCAGGGGCATGGTATGTCAGAGGTGGAAGCCAAAGAAATTGCCATGGAAAAGCTTCGTGCGGTGAATCTCGATGAAAGCACGGCGACAGTCTATCCCGCGGAATTATCAGGGGGGATGCAAAAGCGCGTTGCGCTCGCCCGGGCAATTGCGTTTAATCCGGAAGTCATCTTCTTTGATGAACCGACCACGGGCCTTGACCCCATTGTGAGCGGTACGATCAATCAGTTAATTATTGATAGCGTTCGCCGCATTGGCGCAAGCGCCCTGACTATTACGCACGATATGGCGAGTTTGCGTAAAATTGCGGATCGGGTTGGGTTGCTTTACCACGGAAAGCTTATGTGGGTGGGAACCGTCCAAGAGATGGACGCCACCGATAACCCTTACGTGGTCCAGTTTATTCAGGGGCTTCCTACAGGGCCGTTTACGACAGGTTGAAAAAGTCAATAGCGGCCACCCATCTTAAAGGGCTTTAAGGTCTTAATGGCTTAAAAACCGCTCGGCTTCTATAGCGGCCATGCATCCCTGGCCGGCAGCGGTTACGGCTTGACGGAAGACTTTTTCCTGAACATCGCCCGCCGCAAAGATACCGGGGATGTCGGTTGCCGTACTGTTGGGCTTGACAAGCAAATATCCTTCATCATCCGTGGCAAGTTGATCTTTGAAGACTTCACTCATGGGGGTATGGCCGATAGCGATAAAGAGGCCCTCCGTCAGAATTTCTGAAAGAGCATGGGTGTTTGTGTCCCGTAAGCGCAAGCCTGTTACGGCGCGAGGAGATTCTACGCCTAAAATTTCTTCAACAGTAGCGTTCCAGATCACGGAGATTTTGGGATTACGGAAGAGACGGTCTTGAGCAATTTTTTCCGCTCTTAAAGTATCACGCCGATGGATCAAGGTGACATGTTCCGCATGGTTGGTTAAGAAAATGGCTTCTTCAACAGCCGTATTGCCCCCACCTACAATGGCAACCCGCTTGTTACGGAAGAAAAATCCGTCGCACGTTGCGCAAGCGGAGACACCAAAGCCACGATATTTGTCTTCCGAAGGAATGCCAAGCCATTTTGCTTGGGCCCCGGTTGCAATAATAACGGTTTCTGCCACATAGCGAGTTCCGCTGTCCCCCCAGCATTGGAAAGGGCGGGCGCTAAAATCAACTTTGGTGATCATATCTCCAACCATTTCTGTACCCACATGCTCGGCTTGGGCGCGCATTTGTTCCATAAGCCACGGCCCTTGAATGGTTTGAGCGAATCCAGGGTAGTTTTCAACATCCGTGGTAATCATCAGTTGCCCGCCTGGCTGTATGCCCACAGCTTGCAAGGGTTTCAGGTTTGCCCGTGCCGCGTAGATGGCCGCTGTATATCCTGCAGGTCCTGCGCCGATGATCAAGACTTTTGTTTCCCTTGTCACATTCATTGTCTCTTTCCTTTTGCCGTTTTCTTTTGGGGTTTTTCCCTTTGGTTGTTTCAAGGATTATTTCAAGGACCCTTGAATGATATCCTTCACAATCTCTCACTTGGGTATATTTTTCAACCAGGAAAGCGAAAAGAAGTAGAAATAAGCGGAGAAACCTGATATTAAATTAAAATTGGCGCCGGCTTAGCTCAGCTGGTAGAGCAACTGATTTGTAATCAGTAGGCCGCGGGTTCGACTCCTGCAGCCGGCACCACAGAAACCAAGGAGTGACTATAAGCCAAATTTTTTCGGGTATACTTTAGGGATTTTTCCCTATCTCTCTTCTGCTCAGGCCCGTTTCCTCTTTTCCTCAAAAGACATAAAATTATAATCATAACTCTTAAAAAGAGGCACTTGCAAGGTTAATTTATCGGTTAATTTCTTGTAACTGTTTTCCTTTTCTTGTGGCTTAATAGAAATGTATTTAAGCGCGAGTAAAGGTCAACAATCTTAACCAATTAAAGGAGAGAACCATGGCTCAATTAAATTCAAAACTATTACTGGGTTTCTTGATCGGAGGGCTCTGCGTGGCAAAAATTTTGGCAGCACAATCAATAAAAGAACAAAATGACAACGCTGCAGCTCCCAACCAATCTGCACAGCCTGTCCAGGACGCTCCAGTTGAGCCTTACGGCTTAGAAGGTGGGAAGTTTGTTGATAAACCCGCTGAGGTGGCTGATAAGGTTGGGAAAGAAGTTGAAAAAGGCATTAAAAAGCTTTTCGGAAAAAATGACAAATAAATAAACAGCAACATATCCAAGAGCGGTCCACGAAGGTTAGTGACAGGGGATATGAAGAGGCAGCTCGGTCATCGTAAGTGGTGGTTTCATGTCCACTACGCAAAGGATATTTAAAGAGGTATGCCTTGTTGGGTATTTAGGAGAAGCGTTGATTGTGTGCCCTCATTGGTGTCCGCTTGTGGTAGATGTGGAAGCCAAACTGTTGGAAGAATTACCCTGCCACGAGTCGTAAAAATATCTTAATGCCAAAAAGGTAAGAAACAGTTAACTGTTTTTTAGCCTCTTCAATCTTCTCCAAGGTTCTGCTTTGCGTTAGGCGCGTTTTTTCCGTCCTTCCATATTTAATGATGAGTAATAATAAGGTGGGCGCTGAGGGGGTCATTTATGGTAAAGGCTGTATCATGCAGCGTTAAGGAGCCATAAGTATTGACCTGGTTGCTCACGGTCGATTCAAACGTTAAGATGGTATTTGTAACCCCGCCCGTGGTGGTGGTTGAAACGGCGATACCGCCTGTTGCTGTTGCGGCGCTGTTTTGCAATAACTGGAAATTCTGGGCGCTGCTGTTGGAGTCGCTCAATCCCAAGTTTGTAAACAAGTCGCTGCTCATGTGAAGGACGAGGTTGCCACTCATATCGATGATGGAAGACCCTGAGGCAGATACATGGGCAATGTCAACGTGTTGCGCAAGATCATCAATACTGTCGCCTTGCAGGGTCACGTTATAGGTTGGGGTATTGTCGTAAGATTCGATGCGCATCGTCCCGTTCGCCGTTATGGCAAGGTCAGACCCGAACGCTGACAGGGAAGTTGCCTGCACACCCGTGAGCGTGATGGAACCATAGCTGGCGCCATTCGTGCCGTTAAACCCAATCACCGTGTCAGTGCCGTTAGCGGCGACGCCCACCGTCCCGTTATGGGCTGCGAGATAAGCATCCACCATGGAAGGTGTAATCGTGGTGGCTCCCCCGTTGGCGTTAGAGATATCGTCATACAAGGCTTTCGACAATTGGAGATTTAAGAGGTTGGAAGCGCCGGACGCCCCAAAATTGTTGATCACCGTATGGCCTTCACCAACGATGCTGCCATCTGTTGCGGAAAAGAGGTTAATGTTGAATATATTACTCCCGCTCGAACTGGCATTCATAACACCATTGCCCAACAGGATCGTATTACCATACACGTTTGCCGCATTCCCCGCTCCTGGCAGATCGGATAGTAGGACAAAGCCGTTACCTGTAGAAACATTCACATCATACTTGTCAAAATTCGTATGGGTTAAATCATCGACATCTCCGTAGAAAGCGGTAATGCCGCCTGTAGCAGTTGACACGCTATTCCTGAATACAATGCTGTTGAACGCTATCGAGCTGGTACCCGGTTGAGAGACGTTGTTTAAGGCTTGCTCATTATTTTCAATAACGATTGTTGCAATACCCGTATAAAGGGAGGTGTCCACATTCCCACCCACCAGGGTGTTGGCCCCAAAATTGAAAGTATTGAATTGTATCGCGCTGTTGCCTTCATAGACCGAAAGTCCCGGCGTACCGGAGAGGGCTGTAATAAAATCAGAGGATTGGATCAGGTTTCCATTGGAACTGGCGGGGCTATTGATGGTGAGCGAGAGGGTTTGCGCATTTCCATAAAGGTCAAGGTCCCCAGAACCGCCAGAATTGCCTGTCAAGGTGTTTCCGGCCAAGCTGCGGATGACATCATTATTGGCTATAGACACCGTTTGCGTCTTGCCAGAGGTCCCTGATGCATAAAATCCGTCTGTTGCTGTAAGAGATATATGTTGGGCAATGCCAAAGGCGTCCCCGCTGGAAAAAATGGTGTTCCCCATAGTTCTTACGGTGTTTGCTACAACTCTTTCTATATCGAATATTTCTACACCGAATATCAGTAAGCTGTCACCATAAACATTAACGCCCCCCGTCGCATTCAAAGATATATTTTGGGCGTCGCCATACGTAGAAGAGGCAGCGTTTGAAAAAATCCATGTTTCTGAAAAAGTAACATTATTACCCGCCACATCTATAAAACCAGCTGCCACAGATGTCGTGCCCTGGGCGCTAAAAGTAAGGTTTTCTATGTCTCCCGTGACCGTTCCTGTTCCCGTTGTTGCATTGTTATAAATCACCTTATCACCATAAGAGAAGTTCCCAGTCCCAATGTTGTGGTTATGGGTGGCAACCCGGCTTAAATCCGCTCCCCCTCCTATAATCTCGTTACCATGGCCAATAAAGATGCCAGCGGCGGTTGATCCTGTTATTGTTCCTGTGGCCTGGTCCGTAATAGGCGCATCCAACGCAATAACATGAATGGGGGTGGTAAGGTTTGCCGTGGCGGAAGTATAAGGGTCATTGGCGGTTACGGAATTGACCATGGCATCAATAATGCCTGTATTGGTTCCATAGTTTATTGTTCCTGTAGAATCTTGTGTGATACCCGTTCCATCAAGAGAAAAAGACAGGCTGGTAGGGCCATCATAATTAAAGTATTGGGCAAGCGTGGTGTAGGTGCCTGCCACGCCGGGAATAATAATGTTGACAGTCGGTTGGAGATTGGTGGCAACAGCCGTTAGGGGGTCAGCAATGCTAACCGTGATACTGGCCTCAAGGGTATTTCTCAAGTCCTGGAAATTTGGGTAGGCATCTGTTCCAAACCCCTCAAGGACAATGCTGCCGCCACCAGGAAAGATGAGGACGGCTAAGGAGGGTAGTTGGGTAATACCCAAGCGGGCCAAGAACCCTGCCGACGTTAAGACGCTGCCCCCTGCTAATTGGTTGTAAAGGGGATAAGCCAGCTTAAAGTTCAGGCGGTCTGAGGCTTCAAAGTCCTGAATGGTGTCGAATCCTTGCATGACGGCTTGCGGTGTAGAGTCGTTGGTCCCCACAATGGTAAAGTTGTAAGTGTCTGCTCCGCCACCGCCTTTATACGTATTGTTGCCCCAAGTGATTTGGTTACCATTTGTATCTTGTATCGTGTTGCCAGAAACCGTCACGCCATTATAAAAACCTCCCGATCCGTAACTTGTTGGATTGTTACTATTGCCAAACTCCTGAAGGTGGCCGAAGAAGGAATCTGGACCGGTGCCTCCGTAGATGGTCGTATTCCCAAATCTGAAAATATTACCGCTGGGAGCGGCGGCCCCACCGATTAAGGTCATCTGGAGAGCCTCAAAATTTCCATAAAGATTGCCTGACGCTTCGATAAAGTTGCCAGCCATGTTGATTATTTCGTTGCTGGTGTTGAGGATGCCATCAAATGTCCCGTCATTAGTCATCATAATTGTCTGGCCGTTGCCATAAACGGTGTCAGGTTGTCCACTGCCATCATAGATGAGCTTGGAAGCATAATTAAGCACCCCTACGCCTAGGCTACGGGCGGGATTAGAGGTAGATGTAAAATTGAGTTGTGTAGTGCCGCCTGTAATGGTGGCGTTGCCGTGGCCAATAAAGACAAAAGACCTAAGCCCATAAATATCGCCGCTAACGCCGGCCCCTTGCTGATCGCCGGGATTGTCAATGAGAAGCCCGTTGAGACCAAGGATGCGCACCGGGTTTGCAGCGCTGGTGTTGCTGAGGACATTCGTTGTATAGGCGTCACGCGCGATCACGGTATTAAGGGTGGTATTGATGATCCCGGTGTTGCTTCCGAAAGACACCGTTCCATTCTGGTTTAAGTTAAGATTGCCTATTAGATTCCCACCACTCAATACGGTGCCCAAAACATGGTTTGTATTGAAGACCGTATTAAAAGTATCCAGGTTGGTGGTATTGCCAAAGACAAGGATAGGAGATACAGGGGAGGTAATCGCTGTAATGGGGTCGGCCAGGCTGACCGTAACGCTGTCTCTAAGGGCATTTGTTAAATCCTGTAGCACCGGATAAGCATTTGTGCCCCATCCTTTTAGGATAATGCTGCCCCCGCCAGGAAAGCCCAGTTCTGCTGTGGTGGCTGTTTGAGTAATGGACAGGCTGGCCAAAAACGCTGCTGGATCCAGGGGGAGGCCCCCTGCCAATTGGTTATAGAGTGAGTAAACAAGCTTAAAATTCAGGTGGTCTGATACGCCGAAGTTCTCGATGGCGTCAAAACCTTGCATGGTAGACTTGCCAAACATATCTGGCACAATGGTAAAATGATACGTGTTGGCACCGGTTCCTCCGATATAGGTATCATTGCCCCAGGTAATAACATTGTTATTGCCAGACTTAATGGAGAGTACTGTCTCTTGGGTGGTTGGGCTTGGGCTAGACATTACGGTAACGCCGCTATAAAATCCCATGGTTCCGTAACTTCCAGGAGCATTGCTGTTGCCAAAAATGTCGGCGTCGCCATAAAAATCATTTGGTCCGACGCCTCCCATCAGCACGTCACCCCCAAAGGTGAGTATATTGCCCGTAACCTCGTTAACGCCTGCGCCTGGCCCCGTCCCTGTGCTTGTGCCTGTCATGGTGAGGGTGGCAATGTTGCCGTAAATCGTCCCCGTCGTATTGATAATGTTTTTGGAAAAGGTCAGGGTTTGGCCAGAAGTTCCGGCACCGCCCAAAGTCCCGTCATTAAAAAAGCTGACGTTCTGTACATCCCCATAAACCGTATGGCTGGCAACGCCGGGGATATAGCTTGTGTCATGAATGAGGTTGGAACCATAAACCAGGCCCAGGGAAGGCGTGGCTGCAACATAATTAAGATCTGGGGTGCCGCCAATAATTGTATTGCCAGGGGTATTTGTTGAAAAGGCTTTCGCTTTGCTAACATCCGCTTGGTTGAAACCTCCGATAACAAGGAGGTCGG
>JAJONN010000037.1 GCA_021323455.1 Alphaproteobacteria bacterium
TTTCAAGCCTTTAAACGGGGCCGATTGCAGTTGTTTAAAACATTATTACAACCGATACAAGAGCTGATCCATCAACCTGATGATCAAATTCTACGTCTGTTGATTGCACCGCACCCCTTGGGGGGTTTGTTATTTATGTATGATGACGTAACGGATAAACTAGCCCTGGAGCGCCGCTATAACACATTAATTGCTGTCCAGAAGGAAACCCTGGACCATTTGTATGAGGGAATTGTCGTGTTGGGCAGCGATAGTCGCTTGCGCCTGAGCAACCCCGCAGCCGCGCGCATCTGGCAAGTCGATATGGCAGATATTAGGCCGGGGCGTCACGCAACAGAAATACTGGCCCTTATTCGTCCTTCTTTTTCCACAGAAGAGGAATGGAACAGTTTCCAGGCCCGCTTGTTGACCATCATTAACCAACGGATTCCCAAAACAGGACGCTTTAAGCGGGCGGATATGTCCATGATCCAATACGCTTACGTTCCTTTGCCGGATGGCTCTCATTTGCTCAGCTTCATTGATGTTTCAGACCGCTGGCGGTTTGAACAAGCCTTACAAGAACGGAACCAAGCCCTGGAACAAGCAGACCGGATTAAATCAGATTTCTTGTCCCATGTTTCCTATGAATTAAGGGCACCTTTGAATACAGTGATTGGGTTTTCAGAAATTTTAATAAACCAATATTTTGGAAACCTGAATGACCGTCAACTAGATTATTGCCGGGGTATTATCGATTCAGCGCAACGGTTATTGGGGCTCATCAATGACATTCTGGACCTAGCAAGTATTGAGGCAGGTCAAATGGCCCTCACGCAACAACCCGTTCATTTGGATACGTTCTTATCCAGTGTTATCGGATTGGTTTATAATCGCTCCCATGACCAAGGGCTGGAAATTTCCCATAACAATGAATCAACAATTCAGACATTTATTGGGGACGAACGCCGACTGAAGCAGGCCGTTTTTAATCTTTTAAATAACGCCATTAAATATACCCCCTCTGGCGGTCGCATTCAGCTGAAAGCCTTTACCAAAGATCAGGAAAAGGGGCAAGCGCTTTGCTTGTCTGTTCATGATACGGGCGTTGGTATGAGCGACGAAGACCGAGCGCGTATATTCAAAATTTTTGAGCGCGGCCCTCATTATGCAAATTCTAAACATATTGGCGCAGGCCTTGGGCTTTCCCTCGTAAAAAGCCTCATCGAACTGCACGGCGGGGCGATCCATATTGATTCTACCCAAGGGAAAGGGACGACGATCACCTGTACGGTTCCTTTGGTGATAGAAGAGGAAGGCTTGAAAGTTTCGGATAA
The DNA here is from genome assembly GCA_021323455.1 of Alphaproteobacteria bacterium. Lineage (GTDB taxonomy): Bacteria > Pseudomonadota > Alphaproteobacteria > Paracaedibacterales > VGCI01 > VGCI01. Next base: position 1,317 of record JAJONN010000037.1, read on the forward strand.
CCGTGGGAAAGCTTGATAAAGCACTAGCGGGACGCTGCTTTTTTTAGTTTCTTCTACGCACTTCTTGAAATGTTGATCGGGACATCGTCGCTTCTCTCTTCCTTTATGTCGCTAAATCAGATATGAATACCTCCATGATACCTGTTTCAAAATCTCAATTACGCACAGAACTGCATCAACGGCGCGATCAATATAAACAAACCCATGACTTGCAGGCAAGTGGGCAAGCTGTTTTAGACCGTCTGATATCTGCTGCGATTATTCCACCCAAAGCGATTATTGGAAGCTATTGGCCTGTCAAGTCAGAAATTGATGTCCGTCCTCTATTATCCTACTTCTATGAGCAGGGCCATGTCTGTGCGCTTCCTGTTGTCCAAGCTTCTCAAAAACCCTTACTGTTCCGGGAATGGTGCCCGGGGAACCTCCTTATCTCCGGCATCTATAATATCCTGACGCCCGATGAGACAGCGCCGCTTGTTATACCAGACGTTTTATTTGTACCTGTCCTAGGCTTTGATCGTCACGGGCGCCGCCTTGGCCATGGAGAAGGCTATTACGATCGAACCCTGGAAAGCTTACGCAACTCCCACCCGATCATCGCAATCGGTATTGCTTTTGACTGGCAGGAAGTTGAGACCATTCCCCACCTTGATCATGATGAACCCATGAATTATATCATCACGCCGACACGCCTTATTGAGATTAAAGAATGAGAATACTGTTTTGTGGTGATATTGTCGGTCGCTCTGGGCGGGACGCTGTTGAAGAGTATCTCCCCCGCGTTCGCAAGGACTTAAACATTGATTTTGTTATCGTCAATGCAGAAAATGCCGCCCACGGGTTTGGCATTACAAAAGGGATTTGCCAAAATTTGTACAAAATCGGCGTTGACGTTATTACCACAGGGAACCATATTTGGGACCAGAAGGAAATCATCAGCTATATTGACCAAGACAAGCGCTTGCTGCGCCCACTCAATTACCCCGCCACAACCCCAGGACGCGGTTATACCATTGTTCCCAACCGCAAGGGAAAAGACGTTCTAGTCATGAATGCCCAGGCGCGGTTATTCATGGAAACGCTGGATGATCCTTTTCCTGCGGTAGATGCCATTTTAAAGAAATATCCCTTGGGGAGCGGGTCTATTGGGGCTATTGTTCTCGATTTTCACGGGGAAGCCACTTCAGAAAAAATGGCCATGGGCCATTTTTGTGATGGCCGCGTGAGCCTCGTTGTTGGCACCCATACCCACATTCCGACAGCAGACATGCAGATACTTCCTCAAGGCACAGCTTATCAAACAGATGCCGGCATGTGCGGGGATTATAATTCTGTTGTCGGGATGGACAAAACCGTTCCCATTTTTAAGTTTATACGAAAAATGCCGACAGAGCGCATGCAACCTGCCCAAGGGCCTGGCACTTTATGTGGCGTGTTTGTCGAAACGGATGACGCAACAGGCCTTGCCAAGTCTATTCAACCCGTGCGCCTTGGTGCCCGTCTCACCCCTGCATTTCCTGGGGTTTGATCTCGGATGGTGTATGGTCTGCCAAGTCAATATCACTAGGAACACAGCGCCTTAATCATTCCCCGAAGCGTTCTTACCTCTTGCTCCGTCAAGTCCATGCGGGTAAAAATGTTTTGAAGGTTGCGCCACATGATGGGTTTTTTATGGTTGATCCGCCAAAAGCCCTTGGCATCCAGGGTATGTTCCAACGCTACCAAAAATTCTTGGATTTGCGCGGCTGGGGCGGGAATGGATTCCCCAAGATGTAATTTTCCCTTAAAACCACCTTGCGTTTGGTGCCAACACGCTGCAATTTCTGGCATGGCTTCCCGTACGGGCGCATACCGCTTCACCATATGGCGTTGTGCGGCGCAGGTGCCATATACATAAGGTAAATCAGCGATGGCTTCATCAAGGGTTGCGTAAACCGTCGCCTCTTCCAGAATGGGGTCTGCCCCTGCGGCCATAGCCATCGCCTTGGGGTCAAGGGGAGAAAAAAGAGGCGCCACTAACCGAAGGGTTTTGAGGCCAAAATTTCTCATTGCCCTTGCAACCGCCCCCCCATTTTCAGGCAATTGGGGACGAACAAGGATAATGATGGGGGCTGCTTTATTATTCATTAGAAAACATGAATAGACTCTTCCATGCTTTTATCATGTAAACGAGGATGAAGCGCTTGTTCCGTTACTAAATCAACGGGCGTAGCTAAAATTTCTTCCAAATGATCTTTCAGTTCCATAAAAGCAAAAATGCCTATGGGTTTATCAAAAGAAACAAGGATATCCACATCGCTTGTTTCTTTTTCTTCATTCCTTGCCACAGAGCCAAACAAGGAGAGGGATTTTACACTATACTGTTCCAGTTCTTTTTGATCCAAGAGAAGGCGTTTAAGGATATCTTGCTGATTCATGGTAAAACTTTCAGAAAAGATAGTATCTTTGAAATAAAAACACAAAATACAGATTTTGTCAAAAAGCCCTCTAATAGTCCAAAAAAGAAGTTGAGCAGAACCGAGTGGTTTAAATTTTAAATGCTCCGCCAGGTTGTGCCCTCCGGCCCATCTTCCAAGACAATCCCTTGTTGATGCAAGGCATCTCGGATACGGTCAGATTCGGCAAAATCTTTGCGGTCACGCGCTTGCCGGCGTGCCTGAATTTGTCCCTCAATCTCTAAGGGTGTTATCCCTGTGGCAACATTCCCGTGAAACCACGACGCTGGATCTTGTTGAAGCAACCCCATCAACCGTCCGCTGGCTTTCAAAACACTGCTAAGGCGCGACCGTTCCGCTTCATCTGTGGCCTTATTGAGTGCTGTTGCCAAATCATGGAACCGGGCAATCGCCAACGGCGTATTCAAATCATCCTCCAAGGCTTCCCTCACGCTGGGATCAATCTGCGCATTCTCATCAATGTGCCCACATCCCTTTAACGCCGTATATAAACGATCCACGCCTTGCCTAGCTTGGCTGAGGGCGCTTTCTGTCCAATCCATGGGCTGTCGGTAGTGCGTGGACAATAAGGCAAAGCGGATCACCTCTCCAGGGTAATGGGCCAACATATCCCGCACGGTGAAGAAATTTCCCAAGGACTTGGACATCTTGCCCCCCTGAATGGTCAAGTAGCCATTGTGCATCCAGTACCGGGCAAAAACAGGCGTTCCATGGGCGCATCGGCTTTGGGCAAGTTCATTCTCATGGTGAGGGAAAATTAAATCCTGTCCCCCCCCATGAATATCAAACATAGTGCCCAGGTATCGGCTGCTCATGGCTGAACATTCAATATGCCACCCAGGCCGGCCAAAGCCCCAAGGGCTTTCCCAACCTGGCGTTTCATGATCTGATGGTTTCCAAAGCACAAAATCACCCGGATCCCGCTTATAAGGTGCCACTTCCACCCGCGCCCCTGCCAGCATCTCCTCCTGGTTCCGACGGGACAGTTTTCCATAATCTGAAAAACTGGCCACACTAAACAAAACATGTCCTTCGGCTTCATAAGCATGTCCTTTGTCAATCAATGCCTGGATGATATCAATCATTTCAGGAATGTGATGTGTGGCTCGGGGTTCTACATCTGGTGGTAAGATGCTTAATGATTCCATGTCTTGATGAAAAGCAGCCGTCGTCCGTTGCGTTAAGTCAGCAATGGTTTCTTTCCGGGCAGATGAGGCAGCATTAATTTTATCATCCACATCCGTAATGTTACGGACATAGCAAACCTTCGGGTAGGCATGCCGCAACAAGCGTGCGAGCACATCAAACACCACAAAAGGCCGCGCATTCCCCACATGGGCAAAGTCATATACGGTGGGGCCACAAACATACATTCCGACTTGGTCTGGATTGAGCGGCGTAAAAATCTCTTTTTTCTTGGTTAGCGTGTTGTAAAGAACAAGACCCATGTTTATTTATCCTTTAAGCCGCTCAACAACTTTCCCATAGCCAATCAACGGCAGCAGCTCTTTCATTTCAGGCCCATGGTCCATACCCGTGATGGCTTGGCGCAGCGGCATAAATAACGCTTTGCCTTTGCGTCCCGTTATCTCTTTAAGCCGAGCTGTCCATAAGCCCCATGTCGCCGTATCCCAAGGTTCACCTGGTAAGCACCCCAGCGCCTGGCCCAAATAATCCCGATCTTCAATAAGCGGGGTAATATGGCCTACGTATATGGCTTCCCACTGGCACGCTTCTTCCAGCGTGCGCAAGTTTCCCCGGATTACGTTCCAAAAGGCTTCCGTCAGGGACGGCGCGATCTCTCTCAGGCGGCCTTGGACTTGATCATAAGGCATAACTTGCAACAGCTTATGGTTCAGGGTTTCCAGCTCTGCAGGGTCAAACCGGGGCGATGCCCGGCCTAAAGCTGACAAGGTAAAGTTTTGAGCCAGCTCATCCAGCGTCAACTGTGGCTCGACTGGCAACGATGTGCCAAGACGCGCAAGCAAGCTGTTAATGGCCATTGGCTCCAAGCCAGACTCCCGTAAGGTCGCCAGGCTTAAGCTTCCCAATCGCTTAGACAAGGAAGCGCCATTCACATCGACGAGGAGAGTGGAATGGGCAAAATGCAAGTGGGTAACATCCCCCCCCAGCGCAGCAAATAACTGAATCTGTACGGCTGTATTGGTAACATGGTCTTCCCCCCGGATGATATGCGTGATGCCTAGGTCAATGTCATCTACAACGGAGGTCAGGGTATAAAGATAAGCTCCATCGGCCCGAACCAACACCGGGTCACTTAAATGGCTCCCGTGAAAATCATTGGGCCCACGGATTAAATCATCCCAATGAATGGCTTCTGGCAGCAATTTAAACCGCCAATGGGGTTGACGGCCTTCCGCTTCAAAAGCGCGGCGTTCTTCATCGGTCAGCTTTAAAGCGGTCCGGTCATAAATGGGCGGCTCATGGCGGGCTAGTTGGCGCTTGCGTTTAAAGTCCAATTCTTCTGGGGTTTCATAACAAGGATAGAGCCGCCCCGTAGCTTTCAGCCGAGCTACCGCCTGGTCATACTGATCGAAGCGGTCTGACTGCCTCGCAAACTGGTCATGGGTTAACCCTAACCAGGCTAAATCCTCCTCGATCGCTTTTGCGTATAGCGGATCAGATCGTTCTAAATCCGTATCATCCAGGCGCAGAAGAAATGTCGCATCCTCCCCTTTTAAAGCATGATGACGGGCAAACAACCAATTGATCAATGCCGTTCGGGCATTCCCGATATGGAGCAGCCCTGTGGGGCTAGGAGCAAAACGAACGCGAATAGCCATCGTAATAATAACCATACTTAAGGTGAAATAAATATCAATTTACCATACTGAATTTTATGGCGGTAACGCAAGGAATTGCGATAGAAAGGTTACGTGACTTTTTTACGATTTATTCAGAAGGAGTTACAGCATGAAAAAAATCATTTATTTGACCATTCTATTTTTGCAAACGGCATATGGTATGGGCATGTCTAATTCTTCTCCTGAGGTTTGGCCCCCTCAAATTGTAAGATGGAAACTCCAGAATAATAAGGAACTTATCTTTATCGGTGTACACCATACAAATGACCTCAATTCTTCCACGCATCAACATATTCGGTCTATATTTGAAGAAGAAAAACCCGATATTTACGTGATGGAAGGATTTTGCTCCAGCCGAGAAGGAGAGTCACCGAGACGTTTAAAGGAAAAATCCATAACAACATGCGAAGGGAAAGGAAAATGTGGAGAAAATCTCTATGCTGCTTATCTTGCAACCCGCTATGGTATTAAATTTATTGGCGCGGATCTTTCTGAGAAAGACCAGATTCCCTTATTAAAGCAACATGGTTATTTATGGGAAGATGTTATCTTCTATCTATTGGTGCAGCAATTGCCTTACTTCTACAGAGATGGGGATTTAACTTATCCGGAAGAATTTACTCCTGCTACATGGGAAAATATGTGTAATCGCTTTTTACAGGCAACCATTTCAGGTTGGATAGAAGAGGAAGTTAACCTTACCTATCAGGACTTTTTACGATGGTGGAATGATCATTTCACATTCCCCCTGGACATGGAAAAGGAATTCTCGGTTTGGGAAAAGGGAGAGTTGTATCATGAACCAAATTGCGATGAGGATGCTTTGTTTACAAGAAAAATAGCTTTTTGGTTCCATAAAAATAGAGATGATTATAGTTTCAATATTATCCAAGAGGCTGTTACAAATTATACCAAAGTACTCGTCGTATATGGATCTAACCACTTAAGGGACCAATGGGACAGGTTGCTTCAAACATTTGGAGATCCCTCTTCAAAACAGATCATTGAATAAAGGTTAAACCTCTATTTTGCGAACAGAAATAGATTCCTAAAACGTGATCTGGTACCGTGTGCCAGCTCCTTGGCCATACTTTTGGATCAACGCTGACTTAATGAGGGTGGATAAAGCATTGCCGACTGTTCTTCGGGGAAGGCCTGCCATCTTAAGTGCGTTACATCAATCAATATTTTTTGGCACAATATGGCACAATGTAAGATCAAAGCCTTCACATACAAAGTATGATCGCAAAGGCCCTGACACGATATATTTAAAATAGCCCTTAAATAATTTTCCTGGTTAGCCGATAATACTGCACTACATCGCACCAAAATGTTAACATTTACCTGGTGCAATATGGTGCGATGTGGCACAATAAAAACAAGCTTTATAAAAACAGGTATCGTGACATGCTATCATTCTCCCCCACACTTAAACTGGAAAAAGCGCTCAAAACGCTTCAGGTTGATATTGTCCTTTTAGCGCAAGAACTCTCAAATATGGATGAAGCTGAGAAAACCTGGTTACACAAATCCATTTTGATCAGTACAATTGGGGCATCGACCCGTATTGAAAATGCAGCCCTAACAGATGCTGAAATTGAGTGGGTTGATATAACTCTCACAGAAGACGGAAAAACGACAGCTTATGAAGAAAAACGGACAGATATCCTTAACAAACTATCAAAAGATCGCGAACGAAGTATTGAAGAAGTTGTTGGTTGCCGTGAAGCCTTGGGTTTAGCTTATATTCAAGCAGATGAATTCTTTCCCCTGACAGAAAGTACAATCAGGGGTATGCACAAAATACTGCTCAGTTACTACCCTAAGGCGTCTTCTTATGCAGGTAGTTATAAGCCCAGCCCTAACCTTGTTGTTTCTGTCAATCATGAAACCGGGGAGCGTCGGACTGTTCTTGACCCAACACCCCCAGGCCCGCTCACAGAAGCCGCTATGCGAGATCTCATCGTTTGGTATAACAGTGCCATAAAGGAATATCCGTGGACAATCCTGGTTGCAACTGAATTCGTTTTCCGTTTCCTTGCTATTCACCCTTTTCAAGATGGGAATGGCCGTATTGGCCGCATCCTGTTTTTAATCGCTTTAATGCAAGGTGATGACCCTGCCCTGAAACAGGCTGTCCGTTTCATATCCATAGATCGGCAGATTGAACGCCATCGCCCTCTTTACTACTCTACCCTCCGGAATGTATCAGGCGGGAAATATCGAACGAACCCAGAGGATTATAATCTTGAACCATTAGCCTGGTTTTTTCTCAAAATGGTTCGTTCCGCACTTGATGAAGTGAGCTTACTTCGTAACCGTTATGCGGCAATGATAAGGTTATCCGAAGGTGCCCATACGGTTCTGGCTTGCTTTAAATCATCCCCAGAAAAACGCTTAAACCTTTCTGACCTCGTACAGGAAACAGGACTTATCCGTCGAAGCGTCCAGAACGCCCTTGTTAACTTGGTAAAAGCGGGATTTTTGCAACGCCTTGGCAGAGGGCCTTCCAGCCGGTATCAATTGATTTTCTAATACTTTAGATTTTTTCCCGTTTGTTCTTCTGGGAAGCAACCCCACCTACGCCAAATTTAATTTTAGAAGACCGCTTCGATATCTTGGGAGAAGTTTTTTGAGGGATCGGCTTTTTTAAAGCGACCGCTTTCAAAGCTGTACCCTTTGGCTTGTGTGAACCACGAAATTTGCCCCATAGGCCATAAACCTGTTTCTGATAGGGATTATGGTGGGTGGGGGATGGTGAATGATACAACTTGACAGCTCTTTCCAGAGAGCCATGGCGGCGCTCCAGCTTCTTAATCAACGTGGCAGCATGGGCAATATTATTTTCAGGTTCCAGCATGGCCTCAACAGACTTGAAATAACGGCGATGAGAAGCATAATGCAATTGCATACAGCCAACCGAAAAATTGCCAATCCCTTCCTCCACCAACTCCCGCACATATTGTGCAGCCGCTTCTTTTGATTTGAAAATATGGGCGCGCCCCTTGGCGTTAATTGCCCAGGGAGAAATGCCGGATTCTACGGCCGCAATGGCTTTCAATAAATCTTGAGGAATGCCTTTTTGGGCTTCCTGCTTTGAAATAACATCCTTACATGTAGGGAAAGGTCCCGCTGACCAAGCAGGAGGCTGCCCAAAGATAAAGCCCGTTGCGAATACGGCTTGAAAAAACCTTCTCAGTTTCATGGATGTTTGGCACCCCTTCAAATTGCCTGGACCTCTTGCACTTCCGGGACGTAATGCCGGAGCATATTTTCAATGCCCGACTTTAGCGTGGCCGTTGAACTGGGACAACCTGAGCAAGCCCCTTGCATTTTTAAATAGACGATACCGTCTTCAAACGAGTGGAAGACGATATCGCCCCCATCTTGAGCAACAGCGGGACGAATGCGCGTATCCAGCAATTCCCGGATCTGACAAACCAATGGGTCATCAAGCTCATCTTGGGAGGGTCCCTCAACAGACGGAGCTGTCACAACAGGTAAGTTGGCCACAAAATGATCCATTAAAACCGCCAGGATATCAGGTTTTAACAAGTCCCAGCCTTGACCCGGTTTTTTCGTAAGTGTGATAAAATCCGCCCCAAAGAAAACCCCTGCAATACCCTCTATACCCATCAAACGACGGGCCAATGGTGAATTGTCACAAGGCTGCCCTAGGATGTAAGACGCCGTTCCTTCAGGCATAACAATACACCCTGGTAGAAACTTTAATGTTTCCGGATTCGGTGTTTCTTCTGTTTGAATAAACAAATGTACCCCTATTAACGATTTATTAATATCCCTTAACAGGTAATACAAAATGAATAATTGCGCAACCAAAATTAGATTTTATGGCTTGTATACTGGGGTTACCTGACTATAAAACTGTTGCCGAATGGCATGATGAGGTTTCTGAGCTTCTCGAAACTCTGGACAGTCTCACGCTGATACCCTATGGCATCCATAATATTAATGGCACCTGAATATATCCAGCACACCTAATAATTCTGGGAATAATTAAAACGGCAGTTTTTTAGCTATCTGAATCCCCTGCCATTGATCCCAGCTGCTTCCCGCCAAGCAAGTGAACATGGAAATGGGGAACAATCTGACCAGCATCTGCGCCTATATTGGACACAAGACGGAATCCTTTATCATTCAGGCCCAATCGTTCAGCAATTTTGGTAATGGTCTGAAAAAAGTAGCCCATTTCCTCCACCGTTGCGCGGATCGAAAAATCCATCAAAGATGTATAAGGGCCTTTGGGAAGGACCAAAACATGGGTTGGCGCTTTCGGGTGAATATCTTTGATCGCCAGTACATGGTCATCTTCATAAACACGTTCAGCCGGCATTTCTCCCCTTAAAATTTTAGCAAAAACGTTATTGACATCATAAGCCATCGTCGTCTCCTCTTCTGATAAACCTGAACATAGCAAATTCTTGCCCTTTTGAGACCTTTTCGTGTAGAACAAGGAAGTCATCTACCTATTAAGAATGAGGCCCCTTCATGGACCCTGCCCTAAACACTTCTTCATCTAACGCTGCTTCCTGGCACGGCACAACCATTTTATGCGTCCGCAAAAATAATAAGGTTGTCATCGCAGGTGATGGCCAGGTCACTTTAGGCGCTACCGTCATTAAATCCCAAGCCCGCAAAGTACGACGTATTGGGGATGGCAAGGTCATTGCGGGCTTTGCAGGGGCTACAGCAGATGCTTTTGCCCTTTTTGAGCGCCTGGAAGCCAAGCTTGAGAAATATCCCAGCCAATTGGCACGGGCATGCGTAGAAATGGCGAAAGACTGGCGGACAGACCGCTATTTGCGACGGCTTGAAGCCATGATGGCTGTCGCGGATGCCTCTGTCTCCCTGGTTTTGACAGGTAACGGCGATGTTTTGGAGCCAGAAGATGGGCTCATTGGTATTGGCTCTGGCGGATCTTTTGCCCTTGCCGCAGCCCGGGCGCTCATTAGTGTAGATAACCTAGATGCAGAAACAATTGCCCGCCGGTCTATTGAAATAGCCGCCGATATTTGTATATATACCAACAAGAATATCATCATAGAAAGCTTGTAAGCCCATGACTTCCTTAACGCCTCGTGAAATTACCAGTGAGCTTGACCGTTTTATTGTTGGACAAGATGACGCAAAGCGCGCTGTGGCCATTGCGTTACGCAACCGTTGGCGCCGCCAGCAACTGCCGAAAGAATTGAGAGACGAAGTTCTTCCAAAAAATATTTTGATGATTGGCCCAACGGGTGTTGGCAAAACAGAAATTGCCCGCCGCCTTGCAAAGTTAGCTCAAGCCCCTTTCATCAAGGTCGAAGCCACCAAGTTCACAGAAATCGGGTATGTTGGGCGGGATGTGGAGCAAATTATTCGCGACCTTATTGAAATTGCGATTCACATGACCCGGGAACGCTTACGGAATGAAGTCAAGGGAAAAGCAGAAATGCAGGCAGAAGAGCGTGTCCTTGACGCCCTTGTGGGGGCAAGCGCCAGTCCGGAAACGCGACAAAAGTTCCGTCACCTTCTCCATAAGGGGGAGCTGGACGAAAAGGAAATAGAGCTGCAAGTCAGCGATACCAGCCATATTAGCATGCCAACGTTTGATGTACCCGGTATGCCCGGTGCCCAAATGGGTATGATGAATTTGGGGGACATGCTCGGCAAGGCTTTTTCATCCCGGACAAAAACCCGGAAAATGACAGTCGCCGAAGCGCATACGGTGTTGGTCCAGGAAGAAAGCGACAAACTTCTTGATACAGACAAGGTGGTTCGTGAAGCAACGGATATGGTTGAACAAAACGGGATCGTCTTCATTGATGAAATTGACAAGATTTGCGCCCGATCCGACCACCATGGTGCCGACGTGAGCCGGGAGGGCGTTCAACGGGACCTTCTTCCCCTTATTGAAGGCACCAGCGTCTCCACCAAACATGGTACGATTAAAACAGATCATATTTTGTTCCCTTCCCATCCGTGTTGAGCTAAAGGCGCTTTCCAAGGATGATTTTGTACGCATTTTAACCGAACCTGAAGCTAACCTGATCCGTCAAGCCAAGGCTATGCTAGAAACAGAATCCGTCACCTTAGCTTTTACAGATGATGCCATCCAGGAAATTGCTACTTTAGCAGCAGAGGTTAATCGGTCCGTTGAAAACATCGGGGCGCGCCGCCTCCACACCATCCTTGAAAAACTCATGGAGGATATCAGCTTCAAGGCCCCCGAAATCGCAGGAGAAACGATTACCATAACCCACACCGAAGTCCGGGAAAAAGTTTCCGACCTTGCCTACAATACGGACTTATCAAAATTTATTTTGTAAGGGAGTTAGGCTCTGTGAACAAGAATTATTTGAGCCAGATGAAGATAGCAGCAACATTTAAAAACCCCATGTAAGCTTGTGCTGTTTTGTCAAATCGAGAGAAAATTCCCCTAAAGTATTTGATTTTCCCAAAGAAACATTCAATAAGATGGTGCTCTTTATAAACGTCCTTGTCATATTCCCTTGGTTCTTTTATGGAAGGGATAACCTCTTTACACCCCTGGTCTTCAATAGCTTTAATGAATCTATCATCATCATATCCCTTGTCTACTAACACAAATGATCCCGTAATTCCTTCTATCAGAGGCATTGCTGCGTTGATATCGTGCTATTAACCCGCTGAAAGGAGGCATTTCAAAGGATTGCCAAGAGCGTCAACCATCGCATTTATTTTACTTGAAAATCCACCTACAAAATGACCCAAAGCTTGCTCTTTTTGATTATTTCTCCCATAGCCAGGCGAACAAGCATGGGCTCTAATAATGGTAGCATCAATCATCACAGCTTCCAAATCAGGCATAATTTGAGCCTTTTCCAACAAACGTTCCCATATCCCCCTTTGAGTCCAACGAAAAAACGGCAGTGAATCGCTCGCCAATTTCCATACGAGGACGGCAAGAAACGCCATTGACAACCGGTGCGGCATATATACTAAATGGCTCCAAAAAACAATTTTACTCTTTCTTCTTTTTGCGTGTGTATCCCTCTTTCTTGGCTTAAATTTGCATAAATGATTGCCCAGTCTTTATCCCTTATGTAATACTTCATTCGGTAGTTTCTCCTTCTTAATTCGCAGAGAAACTACCACTTTCTTCTAAATTTTTAAATTCTGTTCACAGAGCCTAATATGTTATTATCGAGAGGTTTGGTCTCTTATATACTTAACAACCAATTACATAACGAAGAAATATGATCAGGTTTAGTTAAGTTAGCTGCATTCGCTAACTTACCTGTTTGTAGCTTTGTCCAAATTTCCTCAGCCATCCTTGGCTCTATTGCGGCGCCAACGAAGAAGAGATGGGGGTTTAAGGCTTGCCTACTAAATGCCTCCCTTACTCTTTTTAACGCACTTCTTGCTGTTTTCCAACGCTCATCAGCACCAGCTGGATCAATACCACCTTTTAATTCGCCTAATGCCAAGTAGTGGGAAGGTGAAGAGACAGCAATTTCCTTGGTAGCATTGTCAGGATGGCAATCTAATAAACATAGATCAACATTATTTTTGAATAATGGCACTTTAATATTATATAGCAAAGTCCTTGATGTGTTGTTTTGAGTCCAACTAATTCCACGTGCCATTTCTACATCATCATTAGTCCCATCTTCTTTGAGAAACCATTTTCGATTTAGGGCATGTTGCCATTGATAATCTAACCCAGCGATAGATAAGGAAGCAACAATACTTCTTGTCAATTTACGTTGCGATAAGGCACCCGCAAGGTTTCTTATTGATCCACCAAGAGTATCTCCACGCGTCAGTAGAAATCTATAAACAAGTTCTTCGACAAAGTTTGCCCCAGCAGGTTCAAGAAAATTTTCTATTAGGCCGTGTATTGCCTCATTAATGCCCTCATTTTTTAAATGACCTGCAGCTTTATCAGAAATTCCAGCAGCCGCACATAGCCCATTCTTAATATTTGGAATATTTAGCAATTCAGGAGCTGTAATTACTAAAGATGCTTGATCTTTAAGGGATCTAGCTTCAGCTATATACGGTGTGGCTTTTTTATTACGTTCAAGCGCAATAGAAATAAAACCTGCTCTTGTTTCCTCATAGGAAGTAATTAATGATTGCGCGTTGGCTACGTGATCTCGAAATGAACGTTGTAGCATTATATTTTTTTCCAAATATAAACACATTTACGTAGTTCATTCCTACCATGCGTTCCCATTTGTTGACTGCTATTACCTTTTCCGTTGGGTAAAACGAGGATTTTTTCTAAGTGAAATCCGATATTTTTAGCAATATCAGAAAGAATCAAATCGACAGGTATATTTGTGCCAGCGTAACGGACATTATCATTTACCATACAGACAACGCCCCCGTGTTTAACAACTCTATAGAGTTCGAAAATTACACATGCCATTTCATAAAAGTACCCACTTACCATCCGAGGTATACCGTTATTATTTAATGAACCTTCTTTTTTTTGTTCATTTAAATAAATTAAGATACTTTGTAATAGAACCTGGTTCTTTGTTATTTGAATTGCGGTATCCCAAATAGGGTTAATGGAAAGTAGGTCTTTAACACGATTCTCTACTGTACAGCTAAGCATATTTTGCCTTAGTTCTTTTAGCTCATTTTCACTGACACCTAATAATGCTAACTCTAAGGCGTATGTACGCGTATAATCATAGCGGTTACAGTAGGGAGGAGAAGTAATAACATAATCAAATTGATTAGATTCTAAAGAAGGGAGGATTTGAAGGCAGGAACCCTGCAAAAGAGTGATTGAGCCTCTAAGTGATAAGGGTACAAGTAAGTTAATTTCTTTTTTTGAAAATATATCTTCACTTATTTCTTTTAACTTAGCACAGAAGATTTGTGAGAAATTTCCAATTATTCCCTTATTAAAAGAACTGAGACCATTTCGCCTACCTGATCTAGCATCCCATCGCAAATACTGACCATCTTTACGAGTATAACTAACTGATTCTAATACACATAAGACTGCAAATTTAATTATTGTCTGTAAATTTTCATCCTCATCCAAAGCCTGAGTTAGAACTTTTCTTATTTCTAGTGTAGTTTCTTCAGGGTAGGCATCTTTAGTAATATTAAGCTCAGATAAAACAATAGTGGGGTTTATATTTTGCCAATGTCTATGCTTGAGCCAGAATTCAAGACGCTCCCTATCTTGAGGAACAAGTTTAAAAGCCATAATCTGACGAGATCTTATAATTTCTTGTCCTATAGGCAATAATTCAATTCCAACGGAAGGTATACCTTGTTCACTTGCAACAAATAAGGCAGATCCACTTCCAGCAAAGGGATCTAATAATTTTGATTTTTCTTTGGTAGGAAATTCGTTAATTAGATATTCAACTAAGCTCGCTGAAAAACCCTCTTTAAATTTATACCATCTAAAGGATTGTCGAGTTTTATTGGCCTGAAAGCTTACAAGCCTTCTTGTTAAATTTTTATCTACCTGTAATATATGCTTATATTTTTCTTCAAGACAAGAATCCTCTTGAGCGATATTTTTTAAATATATTGATTTTCTGTCATTATAAGAATTTTCTATACTTTGAACTGGTTGTAAAACAGTACCTTGAAAGCCATTTACTTTAAGAACGCCCATAATCCTTGGTCTTCCTAATAGAAATTTATAATTCTAGGTTAGAATTAACATAATACGTAGTGCGCTTCTTCGGGTTAGGCAGAATTCAGAGCCTTATTTTAAGTGAGTTTTTGTCACTCGATTCTGACGATCATTACCACCCAGATCCTCTTGAGTCCAGTGCTTTTTTGATCCACCACAAATTTCCTAAAGGGTACTTGGAATTGATTGACCACTATGCTAACTCTGTTTTTGTGTTATAGGTGAGGATACCGATGACCAGGCAATAATATTAACCTTTATATTTAAACAAGACCACAGCTCTCTAAACTGAACCACCCCCCAACCCATACATGCCACGGTTGGTTCTCCCTTGACCAAGGCACTCCCTCATTTTATGATCAGGCATTCGTTACTTTCAAAGGTTAGCCTCCCGTGAGCTTGGTTCGGTTTCGCCACTATATTTGCCGCAATCCTATTACTATTATTGTTGGAGTCGTATTGATTTTGCTGGTCAGCCGATCGGCCCTGTTTCGGCCCTCTCCCAAACCCATTGTCCCTTCCCTCCCAAAGGTTATGATCAAGCATATGACGGCAATATCTGTGCCCACCAGTATCCAGTTGAATGGGCATACGGCAGAAGCCCGCCGCGTTACCTTGAAGGCCAAGACAAGCGGACGGATTTTATCCCTTCTGGCAAAAAAAGGGGAAAAGGTTGATGCAGGACAAGACCTGATTCTTATTGATCCAGAAGATCGCCCAGCTCGCCTGGCCGAGGCCAAAGCAAAATTGCATCAGCGTTCCTTAGAACGCGCCGCCAACACAAAGCTGGAAGCAAAAGCTGTCAAGTCACAAAACGCGCTCGCGGCCTGTATAGCGGATTATGAAAGCGCAAAAAGTTCATTGGCGCTCATTGAGCAAGAGATAGCGGACACCCACATCAAGGCACCTTTCAAAGGTATCTTGGAAGAAACTTTTGTGGAGACGGGGAATGTCGTAAACGTGGGCATGGATGACAAGGTTGCTGTAATCATTGAACTCGATCCTTTAAAAATAACCTGCGATGTTCCAGAGAAAGATATTTCCCGCATCAAGCCAGGGAAGTTGTCAGCGCACGTGACTTACATTGCCAAAGCCGCCGACCCCAAAACCCGCACCTATCGTGTTGAAACGCAGGTAAAGAACCTAGACATGGCTATTCCAGCGGGGTTAACGGCCCGCATCAGCTTTCCCACGGGTAACACAAACGGATATATCATTTCCCCAGCTGCCATAAGCTTGAAGGATGAAGAAAGAAAGGTTGTTTTTTATCCCGCCCACATCGAGGAAGCCAGGCCAGAAGGTCTTCTGGTGATAGGATTACCAGATCAAATAAGCCTGGTTACAGCAGGAGGAGATTTTGTCATAGAGGGACAGCAGGTGGAAACCTCTCTCGATCCCCGCACCGATGCCCCAGGAAAACCCTCATGAATGCGTTGATCGCGGCAGCCTTATCCCGTACACGCACTGTTTTATCAATCCTGGCCCTCTTTACCCTATGGGGCCTGGTTGCCTATTACCAGATTCCAAAAGAATCAACGCCCGACGTTAAAATTCCCATCATTTATGTATCTTTGACCCATGAAGGCATATCACCGCAAGATGCGCAACGCTTGTTGCTGCGCCCGCTTGAACAAGAGCTCCACAATATTGAAGGCGTGAAAGAAATGCGTGCCACCGCTTATGAGGGCGGAGGTAACGTGACTCTGGAATTTACCGCAGGATTTGACTCAGACCGGGCGCGCTATGATGTGCGGGATCGTGTGGATCTCGCCAAGCCTAAGTTTCCCCTGGAAACAAAAGAACCCGTCATTACAGAAATTAACCTTAGCCTCTTTCCCGTTCTCATTGTCAAGTTATCCGGAGAGATCCCTCACCGCACGCTCTACCAGATGGCGCGAGATTTGCAGGATACCATTGAGGGAAATTTGCCAAGCGTCCGTAAAGCTGAAATTATGGGAGACCAGAAAGAAGTTGTTGAAATCCTCATTGATCCAACACATATTGAAGGCTATGGCCTGTCTTTTGACGAGGTAATCCGTAACCTTTCTCGAAATAACCAGCTCATTCCGGCAGGGAACATTGAAATGAGCGCCGGGCGTTTTGCCATTAAAGCGCCGGGCGTTCTGGAGAGCATTCTTGATATTCAGCAGCTTCCCATTGCAACCCATCAAGACGCCGTCATTCAATTGCAAGATGTAGCCGATGTCCGGCGCACCTTCAAAGACCGGGAAAGCATTGTCCGGGACGCCGGAAAGTCTGCTGTTTCCCTGGAAATTTCAAAGCGGACAGGCGAAAACCTTATCCAAACGATTGAAGACGTAAAAGCCATTGTTGAAGCGCAGCAAAAGAAATGGCCTGACCATGTCACTGTCTCCTATGCTAATGATCAATCCCGCCACATCCGCGACATGCTCAATGAACTTCAAAACAGCATTATTCTAGCCATTATCCTGGTGATGGGAATTATTGTAATGAGTTTAGGGTGGCGGTCTTCCCTTCTGGTCGGCATTGCTGTCCCTGGGTCATTTTTGACCGGTATCATGATCATTTCCCTGATGGGATTAACCGTTAACATAGTGGTCTTGTTTAGCCTCATCTTTTCCGTGGGAATGCTGGTTGATGGCGCTATTATTGTGGTCGAGTACGCCGACCTTAAAATAGCTGAAGGTATGTCCCCGCGTACCGCTTACCTTCATGCTGCCCAACGTATGGCCTGGCCTGTCATTACCTCTATTGTCACCATTATCGCTGTCTTCATGCCCCTGCTCTTTTGGCCAGGCGTACCAGGGCAATTTATGAAGTTCATGCCTATTACCTTGATCGCTGTCTTGAGTGCTTCCATCTTGATGGCCTTGATTTTCATCCCTGCTATTGGCCAGCTCTTAAAACCGCGTTTAGAGAACCTTGTCCATAAACAATCAGATAAACTCGAAAACTTCACAGGTCTCCT
The DNA here is from genome assembly GCA_021323455.1 of Alphaproteobacteria bacterium. Taxonomy (GTDB): domain Bacteria; phylum Pseudomonadota; class Alphaproteobacteria; order Paracaedibacterales; family VGCI01; genus VGCI01. The sequence goes on from JAJONN010000037.1 coordinate 19,203, forward strand.
GGGCT
>JAJONN010000100.1 GCA_021323455.1 Alphaproteobacteria bacterium
GCATTATCGCGCATGCTGCCATTGTTGAACTTGGTTGAACCGTTGAGATTGCTATAGGTTAATGCCAAACCAGCCAGGACTTTATCATTAAACTTATAGTCGTACCCAATGGCAAGGGACCACAAGTTGGCATTCCATCCGCCAAGACGTGTGATGGAATCTTCTTTCATGTGGTCAATACCTGCGCGTGCCCAGATGCTGCCACGTTGGTCTGTTGCACCAGCATTCCCCCCGGCTTGAGGCAAAAGGGAAAAGGAATTTCCTGCTGCGGGCGTATGGGCGTCCAGGCGATGTGAAATCTGGCTCGAAACCATGCCGATTTGAGCTTCAGAAGCCGTGATTAAAACCTTCCCTTCTGTAACAACCGTGCTGTTTTGGGAGGCAGCCGTATAACCGGTATCGTAATAACCTCCTTCATAAGAACCAGCCTGGGAACCGCCAACCGCAGCCACCCAAGACATAGCCATGCCAAGTTTGGCAAAGCGAAAATTAAACACTTTCATCAACGTCTCCTTACATAAAAATATTATTTAATCATAAACTATCACGAACAAGTGTAATAAATTTTAAGGAAATTAGAGAAGATATATCCAGGGTAAAAAAGTAAAAAATATGCTTAATGTTGCATGATAGGCACAGAAGACCTGTGCCTTGAAAATGGGAGCAAGATACCGAGAGGGTTCTCTGAAAAATTATGGTGGATATTCTTCAGGATTCCGACTAACATTTTATTCAGTTTTAGTGAGTAACATAAAGGAACTTGAGCATGAGCGTTGCAAATTTGGAATTGAGACCCCGAATTACAGTTATTGGCGTGGGAGGGGCAGGCGGAAACGCTGTCTGTAATATGATTCGCGCCAAGCTGGAAGGTGTTGAATTTGTGGTTGCAAACACAGACGCACAGGCTTTGAGCGGATCGTTGGTGGAGCCAGCGCGCAAGATCCAATTGGGGCTTCATGTCACGCAAGGGTTGGGGGCTGGTTCAAAGCCGGATGTGGGCCGTGCCTCAGCAGAAGAATCCCATGAAGAGATCATCCAGCATTTACGGGGCAGCAATATGGTGTTTATCACTGCGGGCATGGGTGGTGGCACGGGGACGGGGGCAGCGCCCGTCATTGCGCGGGCGGCAAGGGAAGAAGGCATTTTAACGGTTGGTGTGGTAACGAAGCCCTTTCATTTTGAAGGAACGCACCGGTCACGGACGGCTGAGCGAGGGATTGAGGAGCTGCAGCAATACGTTGATACGCTTATTATTATCCCCAACCAAAACCTGTTCCGTATTGCCAATGAGCGGACGACTTTCGCAGATGCCTTTAAAATGGCCGATGATGTTTTGTATTCCGGCGTGCGGGGCGTCACTGACTTGATGATGATGCCAGGGTTGATTAACCTTGACTTTGCGGATATCCGGGCTGTTATGGCTGAAATGGGCAAAGCCATGATGGGGACAGGGGAAGCTGAAGGAGACCGGCGTGCCCTGGATGCCGCGGAGGCAGCTATATCTAACCCATTGTTAGATGATGTTTCTATGAAAGGCGCTAAAGGTGTTCTGATTAACATCACGGGTGGATATGATATGACCTTATATGAGGTTGACGAAGCAGCAAACCGGATTCGGGACGAAGTTGATCCGGAAGCCAATATTATTTTTGGCTCTACGTTTGATGAGAAGCTCAATGGGACGATCCGCGTTTCTGTTGTGGCGACAGGTATTGGTGGTTTACAAGCCCTGAGCAAGCCAGCTTCAGCAGGCGTTGCCTCCGCTATTATGGCGCGTCCCATCAATCTGGCTGCTGCTTCTACCGCAGCTCGTGAACCCGCTTCTTCCAATAGCGTTTATTATGGGCCCTCCTCTCAAAAAACCCCAATGACTGACCCGACACCAGATGCAGCTCCGTATGCCAGTTCAGAAGAAAAAGAATTTGAAGTTGCTGATGGCGCCAACCTTCAGACAGAGAGGACTTCAACAGAAGCTTCTGAACCGCTGGGTTTTGAAACAAGTCCCGATGTTTATCAGGAACCAGAACCATCAGTGCCTTCCTCTACCCAGGAGACGTCACCCTTTCCGGTGACAACAACAACTAACCGGGCGGCAACTGCTGCGCCTGAACCTGTTAATAGCCCAGAAGAGCGCCGTCGTCCGACCTCTTTATTTGAAAGATTTACAGGGGTTTCCCGGGCAAAGGCTCCACAACCTCAGCCTGAAATAAAGAAAGTTGTTGATACGGAGGCGGCTGATGAGTTGGATATGCTGGAAATTCCTGCATTCTTGCGACGCGGGGCTTGAATTAGAGACAGGAAGAAGAAAAACCCACACAAAAATAGCGCCGGTAGCTTACCCATTTAATGAAGTTACCGGATTTTTGATCATAGGCCGTGGGATGTTTCATTCCGGTTGCTTAACAGGACAAGCCACATGTCCTCCTCCTCGATGAATCCTTATATTTCTTTAGGAGCCTTAGGGCGTGTGATCAATTGAAGGATTTTGTGGCAAGCCGAAGGTTAGCGAAGCTAAAATGGTGGGTTTCGAGAACCGTATCGCAGAATACATAGAGAGTATTTGAGAAACGGAAGCGTAAGATACCGCCATTTGCAGTCCAAAAGACGATAATTGATCACACTATAATACCATTATCATAAATCTCATAGAAACAGGGTACTTTGAGCTTGACGAAAGGAATCAAATGCCCTAGAACCATAAAGATATGCTATTATAAAGTGGATAGAAAATTAATGAAAACGTTCAATATAAAACCAGCGGATGTGAAGAAGAAGTGGCTTCTCATTGATGCTCAAGACCTCATTCTGGGGCGTCTCGCTGTTGTTGTTGCTAACAGATTGCGCGGCAAAAATAAGCCTGAATATACGCCTCACGTTGATTGTGGCGACAATATTGTGATTGTCAATGCAGAGAAGGTCAAGCTGACAGGCAATAAATTAAAAGATAAAAAATTCTATTGGCATACTGGGTATCCTGGCGGCATTAAAGAACGGGCTGTTGGTCTAATCCTTGAGGGAAAGCATCCGGAGCGCGTTATCGAAAAGGCTGTTGAACGCATGATTCCCCGGGGTCCTTTAGGACGTCAGATTATGAGCAATTTAAAAGTTTATGCAGGAGCGAGCCATCCTCATGCAGGTCAAAACCCGGAGGTTTTGAATGTTGCGGCCCTGAATCCAAAGAATAAAAGGAGTATTTAATCGTGGCGCGTGACAAAATTGCCTTGGAAGATTTAAAGTCTGCTGTTAAAGAAACGGCTACACCGACAGTGACGGCAGCAGAAGAAAAAGCAAGTGAGCCTGTTGCGCCAAAAATTGACGCTCAAGGGCGTTCTTATGCGACAGGCAAACGGAAAAATGCCATCGCACGGGTCTGGATTAAGCCAGGGAAGGGCCAGATCATTGTGAATGGCCGGGCAAGCGCGCAGTATTTCGCACGCCCTGTTCAACCTATGGATATTGCAAACCGCGCTGGGCAATTTGATGTATGGTGTACGGTTACGGGAGGGGGGCTGTCGGGTCAGGCGGGTGCTGTCCGCCATGGAATCAGCCGTGCTTTGACCTACTTTGAGCCAGACTTGCGCCCTGTTCTCAAACATAGTGGTTTCTTGACCCGCGATAGCCGTGTTGTTGAGCGCAAGAAGTATGGTCAACGCAAGGCGCGTCGCCGCTTCCAGTTCTCCAAGCGTTAATTTTTTAAGGGAGAGGGTACCCTCTCCTTCGCACCCTCATAAAAAGGATCTAAAGTTATGGCAAAAGCAGCAACAATTGCAATTAAGATGCTCAGTACCGCAGATACGGGTTTCTTCTATGTAGCCAAGAAAAACCCACGTAAAAAGCCAGAAAAGTTTGAATTTCGGAAATACGATCCTGTGGTGCGGAAACATGTCTTGTTTAAAGAGACAAAGATTAAGTAACACGAATCAGTACGTTGTACACTTAATTTTGGCCTTGAACCAACAGGAAGCATGAGGGCTGCTGTACCTCTCCCCTTGTGGGAGAGGTCGGCGCAATTCGCGACAAC
>JAJONN010000038.1 GCA_021323455.1 Alphaproteobacteria bacterium
CGCCTACTTACAAAATACGATTGAAGACTTGAAGGAGTCTAATGAAGATCTTAAAATTTATAATGAGGAAATTATATCGGTTAATGAAGAATTGCAAGCGACAAACGAGGAGATGGAAACGTCAAAAGAAGAACTACAGTCTCTCAATGAGGAGTTGAGTGTGGTTAACTCCCAGCTTCAAGAAAAAATAGAAGAGCAAGATAAAACCAATAACGATTTAGTTAATTTACTGAGAAGCACAGATATTGCGACGATATTTTTAGACCATAAGCTGAATCTTAAGCGTTTTACGCCTGAGGCTGTCAAAATGTTTAATTTGAGAGAATCTGACTTGGGCCGCCCCCTCAAAGATATCACCATGCGTGTTATTGATCCTAACTTGATGACTGATACCCAAAAGATTCTGGAATATAACGGGTCAATTGAGCAAGAGGTGGAGACAGATGAAAAAAATTGGTACTTAAGAAAATGTCGCGCTTATAAAACAGCGGAAGGTAAAACCTCTGGCGTTATTATTACCTTTGCAAACGTGACGCATATTAAAAGATTACAGCTAGTAGCGCAGGAAAATGAACAAAAACTCCTTGAAATTTTTGATACTCTTCCCCTCAGCATCGCTTATGTGGATCGGAGCTTAAAATACCACTTTAGTAATAAACTGTATTGGGAATGGTTAGGGGTAACGAAAGATCTTCTAGAGCATTCTTTAAAATCACCAGAATCTTCCAAAGCGTATGAAGCTATCAAACCTCAAATCAAAAAAGTTCTCTCTGGCCAAGCTGTGAAATTTGAAAATAAGGTCGTGACCTCATCAAATGTTCTTCACTATGAAGAGATTGTTCTTATTCCTGACATAATGGAGGATTTAGAGTCCAAAGGTTTTTACATCCTTATCTTCGATATAACCGACCGCCAGCGCGCAGCAATCGCTTTTTTAAAAGCAGTTATTGACGTATCTCCTGACCCCATGAGCGTGATAGACGAACACTATCGACTCGTGATCGTGAATAAGGCTTTTTGTGAAAAATCTGAAAAAAGTGAAAAGGAGTTACTTGGACGTACCCCATTAGAGCTTTACTCAAAACGTGAAGCGAGCATCGTTATTAAGGAAAATAAAAAGACATTAGAAAATGGCTTTTTTCTAAGCAAACGGCATGCTTTTCCTGCGCACAAGCAAGAACTCTATGTGGTTCAAAAGATAGCTTTTGAAGGCCAAAACTCTGAGAGGTATCTCGTTTGCAGCTACCAGAACGTTACTGCGGTTTATAATTCAAAAGCAAAATTACAAAGCATGGTTCGCAAATTAAAGATTGCGAATGAAGATCTTAAAAATTTTGCCCATATCTGTTCCCACGATTTACAGGAACCCGCACGAATGGTTTTAAGCTTTTCCAAGCTATTTTCTGAGCATTTTAAAGAGTTAATTGATGAAGAGGGTAGAAAATATCTCCATTATATTCTTGATGGGTCTCAACGCATGCAAAAGATGATCGAGAGTACGCTTTCTTATGCCAAAATATCAAATGAAACTCATACGATGGAGCCTGTTAACTGTGAATGGTTAGTGATAAAAATACTAGAGGAGCTAAAACCTTCTATTGAAGAGTTTAACGCCACTATCACCTATGATGCGCTACCAACAATTACAGGAGATCAATTCAAGCTTTACCAATTATTCCAGAACATTATTTCAAATGCTCTCAAATTTAGAAATAAACATAAACCTAAAATTCACATTGGCAGCAAACCTTACAAATCGGGGTATACCTTTTTTATCAGGGACAACGGGATAGGTCTTGATATGGCTTTTAAAGGAAGGCTCTTTAAGCTATTTGGAAGGTTAAATAAATCGGAAGATTATCCTGGTGTAGGGATCGGGTTGGCAATTTGTAAAAAAATTGTCGAAGATTATGGGGGTAAAATTTGGGTGGAGTCAGAGCTTGGTCAGGGCACAACTTTCTATTTTAATCTACCCCAGAAAAGAGGGCTTGAAAAGAATCCTCAAATCATAAATTGATGCAGATTACTCATCATCACTCCCATAGTTTTTTGAACACTGTAAGGAAAGCTGGTAATAGACTTGTTGCTTTTTAATAAAAGGTGTGTCCAAATCATCGGGTAATGACGTTAATTATAATGGAAGAAGACTGAGCCATTTTCACGGCTCCTTCTTAGGATAATTAAAGATAAATAAAAAAGACCTAAACTATTATTAATAAACAGTCCATTACCTCTTGACTTACCTCAATATTTTCCTGACAATAACTATTCTTTAATTTTTGATGATAAATAAAGTTTACCCCCGATCCCCAGTCTGATAGATAATAACTGTTCGGTATTTTTCCAAATTTTATGGAAGAAACTAGACTCCTCATCCGAAGCCATGCCCATAATTATTTAAAATAATCTTAAGGAGGATCTTTCAATGAACACCCTTAAAATTCTCGTATCTCCAGCTCTTATAGCTATAACATTTTCAACACCTCAGGCGATTCACGGCATGGAAAGAGCCTCTAAGAATGAGGGACAAAAAAATCCACCAGGCATGCCGTTGCAGCACCAAGAAATAGAAAAACTCGAAAAGCGATTATACGCTCTGAGAGGAGTACAAGCGGCAGCACAGAATGACATCCCCCTGCCGTATGAACAATCGTTTGAACATATACAAGTCGAACTCAGACGAAAAATTAACAACCCTACCGCAAGCAGCGGAGTATCCCTTGCTAGTAGCCAAACCGCCGACACTAGCCTACGCCAGTTTTACGCAGCAAGCTGCGGGGAATTCGACCCTAAAACATTAGAACAAGAAGCTGCTGAAGCTCGGGTAGTCAACAAGACCGATAAGCTGCGCATCAGAGAATCCCGTGTTCTTGTTTTGCATATAGCTGCTCTCTCAATAGTCAGTTCACCTGGAGCACATATACAAATTCCCCCTCTCCATGTCTTAGTAGCAGAAGATAATCATGTGAACCAGAAGATTCTCCGGTCCATACTCAAACGTTGGGGATGCTCTGTGAGCGTAGTTGAAAATGGACGGGAAGCGCTAGAAGCTGTCCAAAGAGAAAGGTATGATATCATTTTGATGGATGGCGAAATGCCAGAGATGGATGGGTTGGAAGCAACAAAAAGAATACGAGACACTTTTAATAAGGATACACTTCCCATCCTTGGGGTCACGTCTCAGGCGCTACCGCACGATAGAGAGCGCTTTCTTGAAAGCGGTATGAATGGTTATCTGACCAAGCCCCTCAACCAACAGGATTTAAAAGCCGCAATTTGGGACTGTTTGGGGTCGTGTGGAAGGCTCCCCAAAAGTGTTAGTTCTGATTAAGGAGACCATCCGAAACCGGGGAGCATCGAGGTAGATCAAGGGACACGAGATAATTTATATATAAGAAGAATCCTCCCCCACCATGAAAAGTTAGAAAAATTCCATTACTCTGTACCCCGGCAATGTTAATTGTTGCCCAATATCTTGACAATAGAGGGCCCTTTAATTTTCGCTGAAAATTAAAGTAGCACCCAAAATTTCTGGTCTGATAAATAAGAAATACACAAGAATTATCCGGTGCGTCCTAAATTTTAGGGAAGAAACCGGAATCCTCGTTAGAACAACGACCATGACTAAAATAATCTTAACTTAATAAGGAGGGTTTTCCAATGAACACCTTTAAACTTCTTATATTTACAAATCTTGTAGCTATCGCATTTTCAACACCCCAAGCAATGCACGGGATGGAAGGAGTCTCAATGAATGAAGAACACAAAAATCCGCCAAGAATGCCGTTTCAAGACCAAGAAATAGGAGGTCCTAAAAAAAAATTACAACCTATGTGGAGAGAACAAGCAGCAGAAAAGAATAACCTCTTCCCAGAATATGAGCGATCATTTGAACATCTACAAGCCCAACGCATACAAAAATCAGAACAAGAAGGTATTAAAGCAAGGAGAGCAAAGAAGGCCGAGAAGCAGTCAAGCAATGATTTCAAGAAGGCAAAAAAGCGAGAAACTCTACGCCGCATGAGAACAAGGGAGTTGCGACTTAATTCAAGTTTAAGGCTATACAAGATATTGAGTTCAATGAATTTAACATACGGAGAATTGAATAACGTTTGGGAGGAATTAGAGGAAGTTACAGAATCAATAGTTATAAGTAAGAGCCAAAATCCCTACACTGGTCGATTTCCTGTCAATATGGGGGCATGGAACGATTCCCTACAGGGTTTACGTGAATACTTAACGAGAGTTGATATGAGGGATGAACACGGCATAAGGAGATCAACTTATGTCATCTCTATCATGTCTCCGTTCTGGCATAGTAATAATATATTGGATATATTAAATTTGCTTAAGGAAGATGTAGAGAATACGATGGAACTGTATCAGAAGTTACACCATGTACCGCATCCCCGTCGGGCTGAGTTGTACTGGATGTAAAAGGGGTTCTTCCTAAATCAAAAGCCCTTACGAGATATCAGCCAGGCTTTGAAATGCCTGGCTGATCATTATGGTATTTAACTCAATGTGGGAAGGGTAATTATAGGAATCCCTATACTTTAATTTTCGCTGAAAAATAAAGTAGTACCACAATTCCTGGTCTGATAGATAAGAATTATCCGGTGTTTTCTTAAAATTTATGGAAGCAACTGGACACCTTATCCGAAACAACGCCCATACATGAAATAATTTTAACTTAATAAGGAGGACCGTTCAATGGTCAACTTTAAACTTCCCCTATTTACAACTCTTGTAGCTATAACATTTTCAACACCCCAGGCGACTTATGGTATGGAGGGATTGAATAAGGAACAAATATATCCGAGAACAGCATCTCAGAAAGAAGAACCCAAAAAACAATTAAGATTAAAACGAGGGGCTGACGCCGTTGCGAGAAAATACATCATGCAAAATAGCCTTTTCTTCCGTGACATCACAGGGGCTAGGCAGGATGAGGCCCAAGCAAGAGAATGCCTTGAGAAAGCTGCCGCTCAAGGCAATGCGGATGCGCAAAATAGCCTCGGCGTTTTCTACTATGAGGGCCTAGGTGTTCAACAGGATTATACCCAGGCAAAGGGAATGGTTTGAGCAAGCCGCTGCCCAAGGGAATGTGTACGCGCACTAACCTTGGCGCTCTCTACTATAACGGCCAAAGGGTTAAACAGGTGGATGACGCCCTGGCAACAGAATGGTTTGAGAAAGCCGCCGCTCAAGGAAATATTACGGCGCAATATACTCTTGGTCATCTCTACAATGTGTAATTTGTAAGATTCATAGACATGGTTAATCTGAGAACTGCTCGTTATGCATCCGCGATCTTTCTATCCTCTTCTTCCTTTTTTACTTTTCTTCCCTTTTTTAGTTCTTCTTGTTTTACTTTTTCTTCTGCTTTCTTTATTTTTTCGTCCATTCTTTGAAATTCTTCCTTTATATTGTCAAGTTTTCCTTGAATACGCTGGTCTGCTGCTTTGATGTTTTGCTTTACAGCGCCTTCAGTATTCTTTAGATTGGCAACTTCTCTCTGTAGGAGCTGCTGTAGTTCTTCTGCGCCATAAATTGCCAATGGTACTGAAAATGTTATGCTAATCAGAACGGATGGTATCAGTAACTTTAAGGTTTTTTTCATAGTAACTTTCTCCTGAAATTAGATTTTTGTTTCGCAATAAACCAAGGGATAATTATCCACCCTTAGACGAGGACTCCATAACTAACGACATTTTCTTGTGGGCTTCGATATAAGTGCTATTAATTAATGGGCAGTGTTGCAGAAAATAGACCAAGTTCAGCGCATTGCTTGTCAAAATGCCTTTTGTTGCGCTAATCTCGATACGCTATACAGATATATAGAGGAGCATCAGGTATTAGGGGGTCTTTGGCTTTTTTAAGGCGATTAAGCCTACTTGTAAGCCTACGGCCAAGCTACCAGGGAATCACGATTTAACCCGTAATCGAGTTCCTGGCATTTTATGAAGCCCTCGCCAAAAAGGGCTACTTCTTTTTTTCGGTGGATTTAAGGATATAGAATTAAAGCCTGGACTGAGCGATTGACAATTCCTGCTCTATCGATATTTCAAAGTTATTTGATACGATCATGCGCTCTTGCGCAGAGGGTGCTGGTTGGTTTTTGGAAAGGCCAACAATGTTTTCTTTATATTCGTTGTTAAGGCGTAAATAATGTTCAGCTTGCTGATAAAAGCTCTCAGCAAGGACGCGATCCCCACTCATCATCGCCTCGCGTGCAAGGATCATATATTTTTCCATGGAATGCTGAATGTTGCCGCGAATATTCCCACGCAAATTGCTGCCTTTTGCTTGTTCTGATAAATTCGACTTCATGGCGCCTGGCTGTTTTGAGCGCCCTGTTGGCGCTAAGTGTGTACGGACACGTTTGATCGGCATCTGTTTCATCTCAAGTCCTCAAGAATATAGGCCATTAGGAATAATAAATGAAATGATGTTATTTTTATTATCAACATCAAGCTTAATATAATCAATATAGCCTATTATTTTTATTTTTGCAATAATTTTCTGCATATCCCGTATGCCCCGCTAACAGGTGGGGGGGCATGTGAAAAACAGGCATCTTTCCTTCCCCTGCAAGTCCCAAGCCATTTGAATGGCGGAAGCAAACGAAAAAATGGCGCTGACCACTTTAAACTGCCCGGCACCTATTTCTAAAAATATTTTAGAATCAGGTGCTGCAAGCCTTGGAATCTGCTCGGCCAAGACGTGATAACATCTCAAACCATCTTCTCCAGCGAACAAAGCCATGGGGGGGTCATAGTTCACAACCTCAGGGGGGAGGGATTCATTGTAACCTATATAGGGTGGATTGCTGATGATCACATCAAAAGGCCCGGCAAGCGCGTCTCCCCAATGGCCAACAATGAATGAGCATCGGTTTTTTAAGCTTAGCTGCGTGGCATTTTCTTGGGCGATAGAGCTTGCGGCTTCACTACGGTCAACCCCAATCCCCCAGGCATTTGGATATTCATGAAGCAAGCTTAACAGCAGGCACCCCGTTCCCGTACCGAGGTCGAGGATACGCAGATGCTGGGCTTTATCTGGATAAGCGGCCAAAACAGCTTCAATAAGCGTCTCACTATCAGGGCGGGGATCTAGGGTGTTGGCTGTGACACGAAAATGAAGGCCCCAGAATTCCCGGTGTTCCCTAATTTTGGATATTGGCTCATGCCTTAACCGGCGCTGGAGAAGGGCATTAAACAGGTTTTCTTCTTCATTTGTAAGCAGACGGTCATTTTGAAAAAAAATATCTTCATAGGAAGTTTTGAGGACATGGGCGATCAAAAGGCGTGCTTCCCGTTGGGGATTTGTCGTCAGGGCGCCTAAATGCTTTACGGCCTTGCGGATTATCTCCTGAATAGAAGTCATTTATTTTTGACCAGAGGGGGAATGTTGGATAACGAAGAAAAGGGCGATGGCAGCTAGGGTGGTAAAAACCGCTCCGCCATAAAAGCACCCTTGTATGCCGTATGTATCCGATAAATGTCCAGCAATGACATTCCCAATCATGGCAGAACCACCGACGCAAAAATAATAGAGGGCGAAGGCTGTTCCCCGCAAATCAGCAGGAGCTTCCGCAGCAACCATGGCTGATAATAACCCTTGTGTCATGCCCATATGAAGTCCAACGGTCATGACCCCCACCAAGGCTCCTCGCCAGGTTGTTGCACCAATCAAGATAAAATTCGCCAATACCAGAACGCCCATCCCGATCAACAGGAGTTTCTTGCGGTTGGCTTTGTCCGCCAGCCGGCCCATGGGGTAGGCGACGATCGCGTGCATCAGTTCATAGGCAACAAAGAGTAAAGGCAACATGGCGATGTTCCATCCCACAGACTTTGCCTGTAAATTTAAGAAAGCTTCGCTAAACCGCGCCAGCATGAGAATGGTCGTTACGCCCAGCAACAGCCAGAATCGATAAGAAAAAAACTTAATATCCTTAACGTTCCATCGCAAGGTTCGTTTCGGAATTTCATGCTGAATCTTAGGTTGGCGGATAAAGACAAGCAGGATCAGTAAGGCAATAAGGCCGGGAACCGTTGCCAGCAAAAAAACTGTCCGGTAATTGTTGTTTGTCGCCATCATCAAGCCTGTGGCTAACAAGGACCCGAATGCGACCCCCAAAGGGTAAAGGGTTTGGCGGATACCATAGCTTTTTCCATGGGTCTGGCTGGTTGACAGGTCAGCAATGAGAGCATCTGTAGGAGAAGAGCGGATACCCTTGCTTAAGCGGTCAAGGCATTTTGCGAAAAAGACAAAATTAAAGCTGGTGGCAGCGGCAAATATGAATTTAACCAGGATGGTAAAAGACGTACCGATGGCAATCATGGGCTTGCGCGTCCTAAAAACATCACTTAAGACACCGGATACAATTTTGGAGGCAAACATAAGCGCAATCGCGACACCTTCCAGAATCCCAACCTTAGTATGGGAAGCGTGGAGAACTTCGGTTAGAAAGGTGGGCAACAGCCCTGCAACCATGATGGTGCCAGTACTCCAGAAGAAATGCATCCATCCAACAGCCCACAAGGCGCGATCACCCGACGTCAGGTGGGATATCAGGGGGCCTGAGAGAATTGGATTCTTGTCCTTTAGCGTCTGTGGCATCATCATTCCTTAAAAAAATTAAACAAGGCTAAAGCAGGACATATATTTTATCTATGTACCCCTCTTTTCTTTTAAATGCAATCTTCGGGGCCCTCGATTGTTCGGAATGGCAAACGATGGAGACCTAAAAAGCTATAATTTCCATTACAGCACAAGCAAAGATCATTTTAAGGATTTTAAACTTGAATAAATCAGGTAAAACATTTATTGAACATGTCATCAATGACCTGACAGGTGTGAAAGAGGTAAATTATGTTTAAATTTTTAGGAATAGACCGCTCTGTTATTGCGACTCTGGCAGGCTACGCGATTGAAAAGTATGATATGTTCCTGTATGGCTTTTTCACGATCCTTATTGGGGACTTGTTTTTTCCTGATAATTTCATGACGTCTAACAAAGCCATGTCAATTATTTTTGGGTTAGGAATATTTGCGGCAGGCTATGTCCTACGTCCTGTCGGGGGGGTGTTCTTTGGCCATTTGGGGGATCGGTTTGGGAGAAAAAAGGCGCTTTTGGTTTCTCTATGCTTATCTTCCATTTCCCCATTCATATTAGGTATCCTGCCGACTTATAATCATATCGGAATTGTTGCGCCCATCTGCTTGCTCATCTGCCGGCTTTTTCAAGGATTTTGCTCAGGTGGTGAATTAAGTGGCGCCTCCGTATTTTTAGAAGAACATAGCGCTGAAAATAAAGTTGCTTTTTCAGCGAGCCTTCTGCGTTCTGTTGGGTTCTTCGGCGTGGCATTTGGAACAATCGTTGCTTATTTGTCAACCCTCCCCCTCATGCCTCATTGGGGTTGGAGGATTCCTTTCTTAGTGGGGGCGCTTTTAACGATCGTACTTTATTTTGTGCGCCTCAAATATATGGTAGAGACTTCATCCTTTCAAAAAATAGAAAAAAGTGGGAAAGTTGTTTCTTTTCCTTTGGCTGAAATCCTTAAAAACTCAAAATCCAGGCTTGCTTGCGCGCTTCAACCGCTTATTACATGTCAACAATCTATGTGGGAAGCGTATTAAAGACGGCTTTCAACCTGCAGAATTACCAGATCATGGCTATTAATACGGGTTTTGTCCTCTTCTTGGCGTTTACCACTCCTTTCTTTGGATTGTGGGCTGATAGGGTGGGGCTCAGAAATTTCCTTCTCAAATCTCTTTGGTGGAATATTTTGTTAGCTTATCCCTTGTTCTGGCTCATGAAAAACCATTTTTCTTTGAAAAATTTTATATTTTTTCAAGCCGTTTTCGGGCTTCTGTGCGCAAGCTTTTATGCCCCCTTTGTCGGGCTGCTTCCGAAATTGTTCCGGGTTGAGGAACGCTATAGTGGCGTTGCGTTGAGTATCACCCTTGTTCAAGCTGTTCTGGGGGGACTTACTCCCCTTATTTCTGCTCTTCTTGTTTTTTTAACGGGGGATAAAGCAGCACCTGCGTTGTTCCTGATCGGTGGGGCTATGGTCGCGATACTGGGAATCAAAAAAGTTGAAGATTTATTTCCAGAAGCCAAAACGCGTTCAATTTTTAAGACAGGTGACGCAGATCTGGGCGTATCCATTCTTTCCGTAAGTAATGACCAATACAAACATTTTCCTCAAGTCCGGTCTAAAGTAATTTAGGGGGCATGGAAATCATATAAACTCTCACAACCATAACGTGAAAGAAGAATAAATATATTGTTGTTTTATAGCGTCCTTAAATAACGACCCGAAGATAGCCCACGATCATGAGAAATTTGCACAGGATATCCGTGCGTTCTCTGATTCTGTTCATGAATACTTCTCTAAGGGATAAAAGGCTTTAGCTTGAAAATCTAAAACCTACAGCCCAGAGGTTTCGTGCCTCTGATAGGTTGAGTTCCCTGCCGCAAGCCGCGGGGATGTTCATTGAACTAAAAACTATGACTCATGTTGTGTGCAAGTTTTTTGGATCCTGATTTTCTTTGGTTTTTTCTATGTCTTGCTTTTTAAAGAAAAACCTATATCCAAGAAAAGAGACACTTTGCCAGAAAAACTTGCACACAGCGTTAACTAATGAAGCTAAGATCATTGGTGTTTCTAGCGGGCATATCTGAATCTGCGACAGGATGGTTGTTGACGAATCAGATATTGCCATACTAGCGTCACCCTACCATACACTATAAAAAAAGAAGGAAAACTAATGAATAAGCCCCAAACAATGAATAAATCCCAAACACAGCCCCTAACGGCATCCAACGTCCTGCAGAGCGAGTATCAAAGATCTATTGCCAATTATTGGAATACCAATCAGAACGATCCTGTCAACCTTCTTCTTGGACAGGTTGATGGCTACTATCATCATCATTATGGAATTGGTGATGTGGACTGGTCCGTACTGGACGCGCCTGAAAGCGAGAGAAATGATCGCGTTATCCGTGAATTGCACCGCCTCGAACACGCGCAGGCTATATTTTTGCTCGACCAATTGGGCGATGTCAAACCTGGCGACAAATTAATGGATGCGGGATCAGGTCGCGGCGGAACAAGTATTATGGCCAATGAGCGCTTCGGTTGCCAGGTCGATGGCGTATCAATCTCAGAATACCAGGTCGGTTTTGCCAACCAAGAAGCTGTGAAACGTGGTGTAGCGGACAAAGTGAAGTTTCACTTCCGAAATATGCTTGATTCGGGCTTTGAGACAGGGTCAATGCGAAGCATCTGGACTAACGAGACAACAATGTACGTAGATCTCTTCAAATTATTCTCTGAGTTCTCACGCCTCTTGCAAGATGGTGGCCGCTATGTCTGTATCACTGGCTGTTACAATGACATCATCGGAGGTCGGTCACGGGCCGTCAGCCAGATCGACGCGCAATACATCTGCAATATCCACCCACGGAGCGAATACTTCAAAGCGCTCGCTGCTAACAGTCTGGTACCTATCCAGGTAACAGATTTAACGCAGCAAACAATTCCCTACTGGGAGCTGCGGGCGAAGTCTTCGGTTGCTACTGGCGTCGAGCAGCCATTCCTTACTGCCTACAAGGAAGGCAGCTTCCATTACCTGATGATTGTCGCAGACCGGGTTATCCGGTAGAGCTATCTCCCGTTGCGAACATAACATACTTGGCTAACAGCGGTGGGATACATGGAGAAGACTTCGGCAAAAGAGGAGCGTACCGATAGAGGCGTAAACGATTGCGAATTAGGTAATCCTGCCTACACGCTGAGGTGCTGGAACAACGGAGTGGGGGCTCCCCTATACTGTCCCACCACAGAAAGGATTAATAATTCACTCGCTGACGAGATCAATGAAAGATTGGCTGCATGGGAACAGGATTGCGGGTTCGATGAGGATGAGATCAAGAAGATTCAAAAATGCCGTTTCGGACATTTGGTGATGCTTACTCACCCTGATTGCGATGATCCCGACCGGTTGCTTGTCGCGGCAAAGATGAACGCAGCATGGTGGCTCGCCGACGACTATTACGCAGACGACATCTCGCTTGGAGCAAAGCCCGACCTGCTTCCAGGACGCCTTGTTTTGGCGATGGCGGCCATGGATCCCTTGCCACCCGCTGGAGAGTTCAGCGTGCCACTCGACAAAGCGCTAGCTTCTGAGCGCATCCTCGTTGCGCTGCGGTCAGCCTTGGATTATATGGCGCGTTATGCAACTGCGGAACAGATCCAACGGACTTGCTATGCGACCTTCGCGATGTTTGTATCGTGGAACGGGTATGCTGCATGGAAGCAGGCAGGTACCTGTCCGCTCCCCTGGGAATATCTTGCCGCCAGACAACATGACAGCTTCTACACTTCGATGACGCTTATTGATGTTATCGGAGGTTACCATCTGCCCGCTGACCTTTTCTATTCCCCCCGTGTTCGCCGCGCGGCTTTTCAGGCGGGAACCGCTGTTGTGCTTCTCAATGATCTGTATTCTATTTCCAGGGACATGGCAGATGAGATGCCTAACATCGTATTGCAAACTGCCGTTGATCGTGGATGTTCAATCGAGGAGGCAACGGCGGTCGCCATCCATCTGCATAATGGGATGGTTCGCGACTTTGAGGAAAGCCACCGGAGCCTTTTATCTATACCATGCAGAGAACTGCAACAATTCATGTGCGGGTTAAGGGCATGGATGGGCGGAGCGTTTGAATGGCACGATAGTAATCCCCGTTACAGGAGGTGAACTTTGGCTTTTAATGATCTGACCTGAGCAAGGCTGGTTTATTAAAAAAAGTAAGTTTATCTATCAAAACCAACAAGACAGAAAGGACTTAAACTCCAGCAAGGCTTGTCGTATGAATAAGATGGTTAAAACTATAACTTTTTAAATTGTGTCCAGCGTTTTAGAAAAGGCGTTAAAGTTGCGGTATATGTTTTTGACCAACCAAATGCTGAATATTATTTGAACAGTGTTTTGAATCGAAAAATTAATATAACCTGAGTTTTGGATAAGGAAGCAAAAGCATGTTAGGCTAAACCGTTCTCAAATTGTCAGCTTTCGAGGGAATTAACATCTTTTGCTTGCCATACATCTATACGGTTAATGCCCAAATAAAAATAAGGACTTTCCTGCAGCAGGCCAACGTACTTAAGAGGGGGGCAGGTGTCAATTAACATAAAAAAAGAAGAACAAAGTAACCAGCTTATAACTTGGTTGCATGTGGTTCAAAAAACGCTTTCTCTTTCTCTTCAACAATTTTTTCTTGATCAGCAAGCTGCATATAGCTTTGACCTCACAGGACAATTCATGCTAGAAAGCCTATCGGAATTTACGCTTAGAGGTGGCAAAAGAATCCGCCCCGCTTTGCTGTACTATAGTTATCAGGGGCTTGCAAAACCTCACTCTAATACAGACACGCTCATGCCTCTTATGATAGCATGCGAGCTTATGCAGTCATTCTTTCTTGTTCACGACGATATTGTGGATGAAGCAGAATTGAGGCGTGGAGGTAAAACAATTCATCATATTTTCTATGAAAAACCAGCTTATGATAATTGGCGTTCTGCTGAATCAATGGCAATCTTTACAGGAAATATTGCTGGTTATCTTGGAATGAAAGCCATTAGCGAGTCTCATCTAGAGGACAAGCATAAATGGCAAATTATGAAATTATACGCAGAAGTTTGCATAGATGTTAACTATGGACAAACATTGGATATTGTTTCTTGGCCGCTTGAACATTTAACCGAAGAATCTATTCATAATATATATTATTATAAGACAGCTAGCTATACAACACAATTCCCTTTATTATGCTCGGCTATCCTTACAAATTCCAATGAAAAAATGAATAGAAACCTAAAGCAAATTGGAAAGCATATGGGATTTCTGTTCCAGGCCAGAGATGATTTATTAGGCATATTTAGCAATCCTTCCGTGATAGGCAAATCTGTTGTGAGCGATATACAGCAAGGGAAAAAAACGTTGCTCATTTACGAAGCATGGAAGAGATCTACGTTAACGCAGAAAGAATATCTTAAAAGGTTCTATGGAAATCCCCAAACAGGCCCAAAAGAAATAGAAGAAATTAAAAATATTATGTTAGATACGGGAACGCTACGATACATCCAAAATGTTATCCAACAACAAGCAGAACAAGCAAAATTGATTCTAGGGAGTTTAAGCTTGAATGAATCAGGTAAAACATTTATTGAACATGTCATCAATGACCTGACCGATGGGGAAGAGGAAAACGATGTTTAAATTTTTAGGGATAGACCGCTCCGTTGTTGCAACGCTGGCAGGTTACGCAATTGAAAAATATGATATGTTCCTCTATGGCTTTTTTACGATCCTTATTGGGGATTTGTTTTTTCCTGATTATTTCATGACAGCTAGCCGAGCGATGTCAATTATTTTTGGGTTGGGAATATTTGCGGCAGGCTATGTCTTACGTCCTGTCGGGGGGGTATTCTTTGGCCACCTGGGGGATAGATTTGGTCGAAAAAAGGCCCTTTTGGTTTCTCTATGCTTATCTGCCATTTCCCCGTTCATATTAGGTATCCTGCCGACTTATAACCATATCGGAATTTTTGCCCCCATCTGCTTGCTGATCTGCCGACTTTTTCAGGGATTTTGCTCAGGTGGCGAATTAAGTGGGGCCTCCGTATTCTTAGAAGAACACAGCGCTGAAAATAAGGTCGCTTTTTCAGCGAGCTTGCTGCGCTCTGTTGGATTCTTAGGCGTCGCCTTTGGAACAATCGTCGCTTATTTGTCAACCCTCCCCCTCATGCCTCATTGGGGTTGGCGGATTCCTTTTTTGGTCGGGGCGCTGTTAACGATCGTACTTTATTTTGTGCGCCTTAAATATATGGTAGAGACCTCATCCTTTGAAAAAATAGAAAAGAGTGGCAAGGTTGTTTCTTTTCCTTTAGCGGAAATCCTTAAAAACTCAAAATCCAGGCTTGCTTGCGCGATTGCTTTGACGGTTTATGCTTCGACCGCGTATTACATGTCAACCATCTATACAGGAAGTGTATTAAAGACGGCCTTCAACTTGCAAAATTACCAAATCATGGCTATTAATACAGGTTTTGTCCTCTTC
>JAJONN010000039.1 GCA_021323455.1 Alphaproteobacteria bacterium
CAGTGTTTTGCATTAATCTTCTTTATACTCTCATGAGACAGTCCTTTTGAGCCTTGTATAAGCCAAATGAAAGCATGGGTATCAGCACAACCTCATTAATTCTCAGCATCCCATACCTCATCAATGGGTTGCATTATATCCCCTTTGATTTCTAAAGATCCAGCCATAAATCCAAAAATAGGCGTGGGAGGTTCCTCGAAAGGAACAAGTTTGGCAACAGGAACACCTCTCTTCGTAATGATGACCGTTTCCCCTTTCTTCTGGGCAAGATCCATGAGTTTTAGGCAATGGGTCTTGAATTCACCAGCTGATAATTGCAACATGCATCCCTCCAAGGATATATAACTATGGTCATATGTAAACATATCATTTTTTTAAGAAAAGCAAACATGCCGGCTTATTACAAAGCAAGAAACACCCGATCCAACGTCATGGCCAAAAACAGGACAAATAAATAAATGATAGAGTAAGCAAACAGCTGCATGGCTGGCTTGAGGCCATCTGTCCGTTTAACGCGCCAAGCCAACAAGAAGAAACCAGCTCCCAAGGCGCTTGCCAAGCCACCATAAAACCAGGTTGCCATACCAATGATGGAGGGGACAAGGCTCAAAACCGCCAACAAAACCGTATAAACAACAATCTGGCGCTTCGTAGCCTCTATGCCCGCTGTAACAGGAAGCATGGGGATGTTCGCACGGGCGTAATCTTCATGCCTGTAAAGGGATAAGGCCCAAAAATGCGGCGGCGTCCATAAAAAGATAATCCCAAACAGGATCCAGGATTCCAAGGGGGCAGTTCCTGTCACCGCAGACCAGCCAATAACGGGCGGCAAGGCACCAGCAGCGCCCCCAATCACAATATTGTGAGGCGTCCAGCGTTTCAGCCACATGGTGTAAATGAGCATATAGAAAAGGATCGTAACGGCTAACAAAGTCGCGGCCAGCCAATGAATGGCGACCGCCATGGTGATCACGGAACCCAAGCCTAAGATCACACCAAACGCAAGGGCGCTGTCTGGATCAATGCGCCCTTGAGGAAGGGGCCTTTTTTGGGTGCGTACCATCATGGCATCAATGTCCCGATCCCACCACATATTGAGGCAACCAGCAGCACCGGCACCAACCGCAATGGATAAAATAGCAGAGAATGCTAAAACTGGATGAAGCGTTCCAGGCGCCATTACTAAACCACACAACCCCGTAAAAACCACCAAAGACATAACCCTTGGCTTCAGAAGGTCCAGGTAATCTCGGACATCGGCATCATATGACCTGTCAAGAGGGGCGTTGATCCCTGCCATATCTGGTAATCCTCTGGTAAAACCTTATTTGATAACCGGCTGGTGTTCAAAAGTATGGAAGGGCGGCGGGGAGGAAACATACCATTCCAGTGTCGTCGCCCCTTCTCCCCAAGGATTATCGGGACATTTGACCTTATCCCGGAAAATGCGAAAAATAACGTAAAAGAAGAACAAGGCAGAAAACCCAGCCAAGAAGCCCCCTAGGGAAGAAACATAGTTCCATCCCGCAAAGGCGTCTGGATAATCGGGAATGCGTCGGGGCATGCCAGCAAGACCTAGAAAATGCATAGGGAAGAACACAACATTAACGCCAATGAACGTCATCCAAAAGTGGATATTTCCCAAGCGTTCATTATATTGATAGCCGGACATCTTCCCGATCCAGTAATAGAAGCCGGAAAACAGCCCAAACACAGCTCCCATGGACAAAACATAGTGAAAATGCGCCACAACATAATAAGTGTCATGCAAGGCGATATCCACTTCTCCATTGGCCAAAACGATGCCGGTTAATCCTCCAATTGTAAAGAGCAGGACAAAACCCAAAGCGAACTTCATGGGGACGCGGAATAAAATGGACCCACCCCACATGGTTGCAATCCAGCTAAAAACCTTAATCCCTGTAGGAACAGCGATAATCAAGGTCGCAACGGTGAAGTAAGCCCGGGCATTTGCATTCATCCCGACCGTAAACATGTGGTGCGCCCACACCACAAACCCTAATACGCCAATTGACACCATGGCGTAGGCCATCCCCAGGTACCCAAAGACCGGCTTTCGGGAAAAGGTGGAAATCACCGTACTCACCACGCCAAAAGCGGGCATAATCATAATATAGACTTCAGGATGTCCAAAGAACCAAAACAGATGTTGAAACAATACGGGATCCCCCCCTCCAGCCGGATCAAAAAAGGTTGTCCCAAAGTTGCGATCTGTGATCAACATCGTAATGCCCCCTGCCAAAACAGGAACCGCCAGTAACAGCAGGAATGACGTAATCAACATCCCCCACACAAACAACGGCATCTTGTGAAACCCCATACCAGGGGCCCGCATGTTAAAAATGGTCGTAATAAAATTAATTGCCCCCAAAATAGAAGAAGCCCCAGCCAAATGAAGGCTCAACAAAAGAAAATCAACAGCGGGGCCGTTATGACCAATAACAGAGCTTAAGGGAGGATAGAATGTCCATCCCGTCCCTGCCCCCGTGCCAACCGTCCCTGCTAAAACCAGCAAGATTAAGGACGGCGGCAGTAACCAGAAGCTGATATTATTCATTCGAGGAAAAGCCATATCCGGGGCTCCAATCATGAGGGGGACAAACCAGTTGCCAAATCCCCCGATCAAGGCAGGCATGACCATAAAGAAGATCATCAACAAACCGTGAGCCGTAATGATCACGTTATATAATTGATGATCCCCTCCCAGAACCATGCCGCCGGGATACATAAGCTGCAAACGGATTACCATGGAAAGGATCCCTCCTAGCAATCCGCCAAGCATGGCAAAAACGAGGTAGAGCGTTCCGATATCTTTATGGTTCGTCGATAGCAGCCAGCGACGCCAGCCCGTGGGATGGTGATCAGGGCCCTGAGGAATGTATTCAAGTGTCTGGTTCATTTTTCTTGTTCCTTGGGATGTATTACAGGTGAGGGTTGTTCCTCTTTTGGCTGCGCCTCTTTTGGTTTCGTTTCCCTTGATTGAATCCAGGCATCATAATCTGTTTGTGAAACAGCTTTGACATGGATAGGCATAAATCCATGTTTGACGCCACACAGTTCAGCACACTGACCATAATAATCCCCTATTTTCCCAATCCGCAACCAGGTTTCATTCAGTCTACCAGGTACCGCGTCTTTTTTAATGCCAAGGGCTGGCACGGCAAAACTGTGCAAGACATCTTGAGATGTCACCAGGATACGGACCGTCGTATCCACCGGCATAATAATAGGGTTATCCACCGACAAAAGCCGAACCTGATCTGCTTTTAAATCCTTGTCTTCAACCATATAGCTATCATAGGCAATATGTTTTTCAGGGTATTCATAAGACCAATACCATTGGTGACCAACGGCTTTTACGGTCATGGTAGCCTGTTGATCTTTATCAAAAGAAAAAAGAAGCTTTAGGGAGGGAATGGCAATAACGACTAAGATCAAGATGGGGATCACCGTCCAGACCACCTCCAGCAAGGTATGATGCGCTGTTTTAGTCGGAACAGGATTGCGGGACGCCCGGAACCGAACCATGACATAGGCCATAAGGGCACCGACCAAAAGGGCAATGGCTGCGATAACCACCAGCACAATGTTGTGCATATGCGCGATCCCTTCCATCATCGGCGATGCAGCAGGTTGGAACCCGATTTGCCAGGGATGAGGAACAGAAGCCCATACAGGCCGGGCCAGAAGAAGCATCACAGCCAGACCAATTTTCAAGAACCACATCCTCATTAGCTCACTTTGAATCTATCATTATAAGCATTTTGACGGTAACCTGTGCCAGAAACAAGGGGCTATTGAGAGTTCAGGCACAAAGATAGGTGTTGGATTGAAAAGTTTGTATACATTCACAGAAAGATGCGAACAACCAGCATTATTCTGATGGGATAAAATATCCTTCAATCATTTCCGGGGTAACATCGCTGAGTTGACTAGGTTTCCAAAGGGGCGCCTGGTCTTTGTCAACCAACACAGCCCGAATGCCTTCAAAAAAATCGTGATTTTTGACACATTGTTGGCTGACCTGGAAATCAAGGGCTAAAACTTCTTTTAACGGTAAACCCTTGGTTCGGCGCAATACCGCAAGGGCTAATTTTAAACTGGTTGGGGACTTCTTAATGCTTCCTTTCAGCCATGCCTGGGCAATGGGACCCGACTCTTGCTGAAGCGCCTTAAAAATCTCCTCAATAGAAGAAAAAGAAAAGCAGCGGTCAATAAGGTCGCGGTACGTTTGAAGCCAGCAATCCTGTTGCCCTCCTGCCGCATCCTGCAAGATATCATCTACATCCCCGGTTGAGCGTGCCCTTAATAGCGATCGATAAACAGTAGGCATTTCTGCTGACCCTACCCGATGGGTCGCGAGACCTGCATAAAGGGCATCCTCTCCGCTGATACTCTCCCCCATCACGCCCAGGTACGTCCCAATTTCCCCAGGGCATCGGTTCAAGAAATAGCCTGCCCCAACATCTGGGAAAAAACCAATTCCCGTCTCTGGCATACCCATTGTGGTCCGTTCGGTCACAATCCGGTGGCTGCCATGCAGGGAAATGCCCAACCCACCACCAAGGGCGATTCCATCCATCAAAGAAATATAGGGTTTTGGATAGATACTGATTATGAAATTCAACAGATATTCTTCCTGAAAAATTGCCGCCATAAAATCCTGATCGCCTTTCCGGTGCGCTTCATAGACGGAACGGACGTCCCCTCCAGCGCAAAACGCTCTTTCATTGCTGCTTTGAACAATAACCACGCCAATCCGGGGGTCATCTTTCCAGCCCATAAGCAGACGGGTTATTTCCCGAATCATCGGAAGGGAAAGGGCATTTAAAGCCTTGGGACGGTTGAGTGTTATGACACCCGCATGGCCATCAACCTTGGATAAGATTTCTTGTTCCCCTGATTCTCGAAAGGATGCTTGCTCTAGTGCCAACGAAAAATCCATGATGCCCCCTTAATCTGATTACCCCTTAAACCAACGGTAAAAGAGAGTTTCTCGACTACGATAAAACCGTAATTTAGCACAGCAAGAAAGATTTTGCTTTTTATAATTCCTATGCTATTTATATGATGATTACACTTGCTTTTTTAAGCAGGCCGCGCGGCTCCATCAGGGGCCTCTGCTTTTTTGGGACGCCTGATATATCATGAACTTTTTTGGTCACTTTCCAGGTACCCGCCACCGCCGCCTTCGCACGCATGATTGGATGCGCGATATGGTTCAGGAAACACGGCTACACCCGTCTGACCTTATCCTCCCTCTTTTTATTCGCTTACCTGAAAGTCCTGCTGACATTGCAAGCATGCCGGGCGTGCGCCGCTGGACGATAGCGGAACTGCCGCAAATTATTGAACAAACCATAGATGCTGGCATCCCGGCGATTGGTTTGTTTCCCTTCACCCCTCAAGAACTCAAAACAGCGGATGGCATGGAAGCCCTCAACCCCGAAAACCTCATCTGCCAGGCCATCCGCGCTATTAAAGAAATGACGCCTGAGTTGGGTATCATCGCTGACGTTGCTCTCGATCCCTATACCAGCCATGGGCATGATGGTGTGTGGAATGGAAAATACATAGATAATGACGTGAGCTTAGACCAACTCGCCAAACAATCCTTGGTTCAGGCTGACGCAGGTGCGGATATTATCGCGCCCTCTGACATGATGGATGGCCGCGTCGGCGCTATCCGTAAAGCCTTAGATGCCAATCACTTTCAAGACAGGGCTATTTTGAGCTATGCCGCCAAGTATGCTTCGGCTTTTTATGGACCTTTTCGGGAAGCAGTCGGTGCCGTTAAACTTCCCGGACAAGATGGCCGCCCTGTTGGAGACAAGAAAACCTACCAAATGAACCCGGCAAACGCCGAAGAAGCCTTACGTGAAGCGGCCCTAGATTTGCAGGAAGGGGCAGACATGGTTATGGTCAAGCCTGGCCTTCCTTACCTGGATATCATCGCCCGCATCCGCCAAACCTTCTCCGTTCCCGTCTTTGCCTATCAAGTCAGTGGCGAATATAGTATGATCAAGGCTGCCGCTGCTCAAGGATGGATCCATGAACAAGACGCCATGGAAGAAAGCCTGATCGCCTTGAAACGGGCAGGCACGACAGGGATTTTCACCTATGCGGCGCTGGAGGTCGCGAAAAGGTTGAGGAATTTTTAAGGGGGAACTGTACCTCTCAAGTCACGGATTAAAATATCTCTTAATCCCCCAGGAAAATACCAAGGCCGCGAGCGGTACGAACCATAGCGCCTTGCGTGTCAACTTCCTGAAACTGCTTAATGGCATCAGCAATGGGCACATCTTCTACGCGACGGTTATGCCAGGCAACCATCCGGTCAAACTTGTTATCCGCAATCAAATCTACCGCATGAACGCCAAAAGCAGATGCCAGGATACGGTCTTGCGCACAGGGCTGGCCCCCTCGTTGCACATGGCCCAAGACCATGACGCGGACTTCAGCGCCTGTTGACTCTGAAATTTTTTCCGCCAGGTAATGGGAAACGCCTCCATACCGAGGGCGATTGCCTTCCCGGGAAAGGACAACAGGTTCCCCATCTTCCGTTTTAACGGCTTCTGCGACAATGATGAGCGCGAACGTCTTTCCCAAATCAGCGAGTGAGGAAATCTTGTGGGAAATTTTATCGAGAGAATAAGGAATTTCAGGAATCAGGATGATATCAGCGCCGCCGGCAATACCCGCGCTCAGAGCAATATGCCCCGCATCCCGGCCCATCACTTCAAGGATCATGACCCGTCGATGGCTGGCTGCTGTGGGCTGAAGGCGGTCAAGCGCCTCCGTTGCAACCTCAACTGCAGTCGGGTACCCAATCGCGCTTTCCGTATGGCCCAGGTCATTATCAATGGTTTTCGGAATCGTCACAAGGTTCAGGTTTCCTTGTTGCGCCAGATGCCACAAGACCCGCATGCTGCCATCCCCCCCGATACCAACAAGCGCATCCAGACCTAACTCGTGGTATCCTTCAATAAAATCCTGGGACCGGTCCGTCTGGTTGCCTTGGGCGTCAGGGAAATTGAAAGGATCATGCTTGTTCGTGCTCCCCAGCATCGTGCCCCCACTGCGCATCATCATGCTGTTACAGGACTCAATGGTCAAATGCCGGTAATCCAGCGGGCGGATAATCAAGCCGGTCGTCCCGTTATGAATGCCGACAACATGCCAACCATAGGTCTGGATAGCCCGACAGGTAATGGCCCGAATCGCCGCATTCAAGCCTGCACAATCACCACCACTTGTTAAAACACCGATTTTTTTAACCAAGGCTTCATCTCCTCAATTGTCTACCAAGCTTATCTGACCCAGTTTAGAAACCACAGGGGAACATGCTGCAACCTACCACTTTTCCTGGGCACGTGTTAAGTTTGAAATTCAAAGAGAAATTCCGTCAGAAATAAAAACTTTCCCTTATGGCCTCAAAAGCAGGGTGCATACTGGCCACCACTCAAAGGATACGCAACGCCTGTTGTCGTCGGAAAACTGGTTGGCAACCCGACCTTGACACGTGCTGCCAAATAAGCGAAGGCGTACGCTTCCAATAAATCCCCATTCCATTTCAAAGCTTCAACAGTATCGACAGCGCATGGCGCCAGGGCCGCCAACCGCTGCATGAGATGCCTGTTCCGGCGTCCCCCGCCTGTGATATAGAGTTTATGGGGGTTTTCTGGCATGTGCGCCAGGGCATGAATAATGGTCCGGGCTGTCAATTCAACGAGCGTCGCTGCGCCATCTGAAGGAGAGAATCCTTCTATATCCTTTAAGAACGCCGCAAAATCATCACGGTCTAAAGACTTGGGACCGACCTTCGCAAAATAAGGGTGCATCAGCCATTGCTGAAGGCATTCCTCATCCCCTATGCCGTGTGCCGCCAGTTGACCATCTGTATCATAAGGTTCGCCCAATTTTCGCAAAACCCAGTCATCGAGCAAAGCGCCACCAGGCCCTGAATCCCAAGCCATGGGCAGCTGTCCTTTCTGTATCCAGGTAATGTTGGCCACACCCCCGACGTTAACGATAGCTACAGGCTTATCTTCCGCCACCAGGGCCTGATGAAAAACAGGAACCAACGGCGCGCCCTGCCCACCATGTGCCACATCAGCCGTACGAAAGTCATAAATGACATCAACCCCAACTTCCTGCGCCAAAAGCTTCCCATCCCCAATCTGTCGGGTTTCAGGCGGTGCATGGAAAATCGTTTGCCCAGGAAATCCAATCAAATCTAGAGAATGTTGGCTCCCTATTTCTTTAACCACTTGCTTGACCACTCCGGCATGAAAAAGGGTCAGCTCCCGCTCAACCTCTTCAATCTCTTCTGTTATATTTCTTTGCCCTAGGATCGAGCGAATCTTTTCCCGTAACGAAGGGGGATAAGGGATCATCATCCCACCTCCGGCCTCCTCTATTTTCTGCCCATCTGTTCGCAGCCAGGCAGCATCCACGCCATCCAGGGAGGTGCCGCTCATTAACCCTAACGACCAAATTGGTTCCACTTTGCCATCCCTTTATAAGTATGATATATACTAACCTTGGTTATAAAATGAGGTTTTCGATATACTAACCCCAAAATGACAGCTTGAAAAATTAGGACTGTTATCCTGGGGCTTAGGAAGCCTTGGCGAAGCTTGCGAGCCTTTAGGCTTCCTTAGAACCCGGGATTCATGCATTCCGAAGTCCCTTCAACAGCTCAATAGCTGAAAAGGAGTCAAAATACATGGATCCCGGGCTCTAAGGTTTTGTAACGTTTCGCTGACGCGAAAACGAACAAAACCTAAGCCCCAGGATGACAGCCCTGATCAGCAAAGCTGCTGACAAACGTCTCAATTTATAATCGAGGTTAGCATAACAATCCGTACCCTATCGTGAAAGACTTTTGATGAAATCAGAATTTTTGCAAATC
Organism: Alphaproteobacteria bacterium; assembly: GCA_021323455.1. GTDB lineage: Bacteria > Pseudomonadota > Alphaproteobacteria > Paracaedibacterales > VGCI01 > VGCI01. Next base: position 8,936 of record JAJONN010000039.1, read on the forward strand.
ATCCAATCCCGCGGTTTTTTTCACCAAGCCACGGACTTAAATACCCTTGACGGCCTCATGGCAACCGATAAAATTACCGGGTATATCGGGTTTGATATGACGGCAAACAGCCTCCATGTCGGCAACTTGGTCCAGATTATGATGCTGCGCTGGCTGCAAAAGACAGGACATCGCCCGCTAATTTTGCTCGGCGGCGGGACAAGCAAGATCGGCGACCCCTCTGGCAAAGACACAGCCCGTCAGCTTTTGGATGACGCTGCCATTCAAGAAAATACCGCTGGAATCCGGAAATCTTTTGCGCCGTTCCTGGATATGGGGCATGCCCTCCTGCTGAATAATGAAGAGTGGCTCACCAGTCTCAACTACATTAATTTCTTGCGTGATTATGGCCGCCATTTTTCCATAAACCGCATGCTGGCTTTTGACAGCGTCAAGCTACGCCTGGACCGTGAACAAACCTTAAGTTTCCTTGAATTTAATTATATGATCTTGCAAGCGTATGATTTCCTTGAGCTATTTCGCCGCTATGACTGTATCCTTCAAATGGGGGGATCTGACCAATGGGGCAATATTGTGAATGGCGTTGGCGTAGAGCTGACGCGCCGTTTCTTAAGCAAGCCGGTATTTGGCTTAACCTCCCCGCTCATTACCACCTCAAGCGGCGCTAAAATGGGCAAAACCGCCAATGGCGCGATTTGGCTGAACGCAGAGCGTCTGCCCGCTTATGAGTACTGGCAATTTTGGCGCAATACGGAAGATGCTGACGTGGGACGATACTTGCGCCTGTTCACAGAATTACCGTTAGAGGAGGTTCGCCGCCTCGAAGCCCTTCAAAGCGCAGAGATTAATGACGCGAAAAAGATTTTGGCGGACCAGGCGACAACGCTTGCCCATGGTCCCGCTTGTCTCATCGATATCCATAATACCGTTGCCCAATTGTTTGAGCATCAATCCGGCTCCCTTGACAGCCTTCCCTCCATCGGTATCCCGATGGCAGAAATCCAGGGGGGAATTTTATTGGTAGACCTCTTATGCCGCGCCAGTCTAGCCGCCAGCAAAAGCGAAGCCCGACGGCTCATTCAAGGCCATGGCATCCGCGTAGATGGCCAGCTTGTCTCAGATCAAACAAAAATCATTACCCTCGCCTTGGTTCAGGAAGGAGTTTTGAAATTATCTTTAGGCAAGAAGCGGCACGTATTGGTAAAAATCTCGTGACCTTAAACCGCTTATGAATCTTACCTGCCGTAAGACATTGCTGCCTTGGGCGCTTGCCCTTTTGCAGCCATAGACTCAACAGTCACGGGACGTTCATTGAGGGATTGCTCTTCTGGCGTTACTTCCCGCAACACATAGCCACGACCCCATACCGTCTCAATGTAATCTTCCCCAGACAGAGCTTCAGCAAGCTTACGGCGCAGTTTACAAATAAACACGTCGATAATCTTGAGTTCCGGCTCATCCATCCCACCATAGAGATGATTCAGGAACATTTCTTTGGTAAGCGTTGTGCCTTTGCGCAAAGAAAGAAGTTCAACGATGGCATATTCCTTACCCGTAAGATGGAGAGGCTTGTCATCAACGCTGGCGGTACGGTGTTGCAGGTTCACACTCAAGCGCCCGGTGCGGATGATAGACTCTGAATGGCCCCGGGACCGACGGATAATGGCGTGGATCCGCGCCAGCAATTCTGCCTTGTTAAATGGTTTTGTCAAATAATCGTCTGCCCCAAAACCAAGCCCACGTACCTTGTCATCAATTTCGCCCAAACCTGACAAAATCAGGATCGGCGTTTTAATTTGGGCCGCCCGTAAGCGACGTAAAACTTCATACCCATCTATATCGGGCAGGACCAAATCAAGGATAATTAAGTCATATTCATAAAGTTTACCAATCTCGAGGCCATCTTCCCCGAGATCCGTGGTATCACAAACAAAACCTTCGGACTGAAGCATATTTTGTAATGTCTTTGCTGTTGCTGAATCGTCTTCAATTAATAATACTCTCATTAAAACCTCCTAATGATTGATAGGTTAAGACAATCGTAACAAAGAATTTTAAATATAACTAACAGAATATTTTTATTTTTTTTTAGATATTTTAAGAAGTTGTTTACTATTTTTGAGATAGCTACCTCTTAACTCATTGGTGCGATAGAAAAACAAGCTTCGATGCATGGGAATATTACGATTAATGGTGGGAAAAATGAGAGGTTAAAGTTAGAAACAGGCCCACATTCCTCCCTCCGGCATAAAGCCGGGGGGAGTCAATGATGGATAAATACTTTTTACATAATTATTGTTTAGACGGGCTTGCCAACTTGGGATTGGGCGTAGCCGGTGGACGCGGCTTAGACGGAAGTGGAAATTTATTTGCACCAGCCTTTAAGCAACTTTTGGCGAATCGGCTGTCAATCAAACCTGTACACTGGTGAAAGCATCTATTATAGATACCCCTGTCCGATCCACATGTATCCTCAGTACAGTCCTTTCTACAGGACAGCTGGCCTTTTTCTTTTATTTTCCCTACCTTCTCTTTCTGAGCTTCAGCTTCATTTTCTTCCTTGTCCTTGACCTCCTGAATAACCCTTGCACCCTCACTCGAAAGCTGAAACCGTTTCACCCAACCATTCCGAAATACTTCCTCAAAACAGGAAATCAAAAACTTACAACTTTTCTTCTCCTCCCCCGCGCCTTTCTGATCATTTTCCTCCCAGCACTCGGTTATTTTCTTAAGTTGCGTCTTACAATCTTGTAGGGGCGCTGACTCTTTAGAAGTAGCTTGAGGGTCCGAAGAAGCACAAGCGTTGGCAACCATAAAAAGGGTTATTAATGCTGTTTGAAACATATTCATTTGATTCTCCCATAATATATCATTTTCATTTAACTTATAAAGTTTATAATAAAATGAATTAATAAAATATGAATACATAAAATAATTTCAATTATATTTAGAACAGAGCCTCTTGATTTTTAAAATTCCCGCCCTATCTTGTTATAATGGTGATTGCCATAATCTTTAATTTACGGGAGAAAATACAATGTCCATCAAATCTACGGCGCTTATGGCCAGCTTGCTTCTTATCTTAAGCAGTCCTGTCTGGGCTGATTATTCAGCACCAGGCGCTGATGCAGACGATGAAATTGAAACGGCAATCGCACAAACCCAAATGGCGCCCTTGCTGGATTTTGATCGCATAAAGCTTCCGGCCCTCTCTGAAGAAGACGCAGAGTCATCTTCTTCTAAAAGTCTTTTGAACATCCAAGAAAGGGTACAGGAGGCGTTGGAAAACCAAGAGATTACAGGTTTGTCACCGTCTTGGGTGTCGAGCAGCTTAATTGAGGATTATAAAGCTCTAGAGTTAGCTAAACGGATTGAGTTTTCACCTATGGGCATTTCAAAAAAGAACCCATCCTGGCTCACAAGAATTGAAGAAGCTTTGAAGAAAATGGGATCCCCTTACGAGAGCGATTTTTGGAGCGCGCACATGCTCCATTAAAAATTGGTTCTCTTTGAAAACATCAAGGGAGGGTCAAGCCCTCCTTTTTTCTTGGGTTTATAAATCACGCTTCAAATAATGAAAGGAAGCATCTTTAGAAAAGGCATGACGGGAAAATTCTAAAGTAAACCCTAATTTTTTGTAAAACTCAGGACCCTGAAAGCTCATTGTTTCCACAAAGGCAAAGGTACACTTGTGAATTCGTCCATAAGAAAGGGCTTTTTCCATGAGTTCTGAGGCAATCCCCCTCTTCCGGTAAGATGGTTCAACAAGAACGTACTTGATATGCAATTGACCCCAAAAGAGTTGAGCGCAAACAACGCCAACAAACAAAGGGTTGCCATCTTTAGAAACATCATAAGCCATAAAGGCAATCAGGTCTCCCTTGCCTTCCATGCCTGTCATATCCAGGGCATGCCGGGCAAAACCTTCCTCAATTTTGGCCTTCATCTCAAGCGTCAAAGGCCCTTCCTTAATCTCAATCATTTACCCCCCCACAAAAAAAAGCGGCCCCTTAGAAAAAGGACCGCTTTGATAAATTTTTAAGGTCTTTTAGGCAGCTTATTCTTGAGCTTGCGCTTCAGCAGAACGGCGCTCTAAATCCTTTGCACCCTTAGCCGCTTGGTCACGGTCAACCAGTTCAATAATCGCCAGAGGCGCATTATCACCATACCGGAAGCCTGCTTTAATAATGCGAACATATCCTCCGCTGCGCTCTTTATAGCGATCAGCCAGCGGCCCCATAAGCTTCGCTGCCAGGCTTTCATTCCTAATTTGAGAAATCGTCTGCCGCCTGGCTGCCAACGTCTTTTTCTTACCCAAAGTAATCAATTTCTCAACAATGGGACGTAAGTCTTTTGCTTTTGGTAAGGTGGTTGTAATTTGCTCATGCTCAACCAAAGCTTGCGCAAGGTTAGCAAACAGCGCTTTTCTATGCGCGCTTGTCCGGTTGAGTTTCCTACCGCTTAATCCATGTCTCATGTTCTAAATCTCCCAAACGTTACGCTTAAATTGTAAGCGCTCCATAATCTCTAACTATAGGGCCTTAAGTATAAGGGTCTTCTAATTTTTTCGCAAGTTCTTCAATATTCTCAGGTGGCCAGTTGGGAATGAGCATACCTAGCGTAAGCCCCATGCCTTCGAGGACTTCTTTAATTTCATTCAACGACTTACGGCCAAAATTTGGCGTCTTCAACATTTCATTCTCAGTCTTTTGAACCAAGTCACCAATATACAAAATATTCTCGTTCTTCAAACAATTGGCCGAGCGTACAGAAAGCTCAAGCTCGTCTACTCGCTTTAACAAGTTACGGTTAAATGGCAAATCAGAGGCTTCAGATGTTCTTTCCGTATATTTAGGTTCTTCAAAATTAACAAATGGTTGCAGCTGATCTTGAAGAATGCGCGCAGCCAAAGCAACCGCATCATCTGGTTTCAGAGAACCATCCGTCAAAACGCGCATTGTTAATTTATCATAGTCCGTTCTTTGACCCACGCGGGTCTGGTCCACCCGAAAACTTACCTTTTTAACAGGACTAAAAATAGCATCAATGGGAATGACCCCAATGGGTTTGTCTTCTTGAACGAGCTGACCTGCTGGGACATACCCCTTCCCAGACTCAACCGTTAGCTCCATGTTTAATGTGCCACCCTCATCAAGGGTACAAATAATAACATCCGGATCCAGGATTTCTACTTCAGAAGGACATAAAATATCAGCCGCCCTGATGGGCCCGCTGCGGGTCGCATTGATACGAACTTTTCTTGAAGTCTCAGAATGCAGGCGTACACCAATTGTTTTTAAGTTTAGAACAATGTCTGTTACATCTTCCAAAACACCCGGAATCGTCGAAAATTCATGCAGTACCCCATCAATCTTGACAGCCGTAATTGCTGATCCTTGTATAGAAGAAAGAAGAATCCGGCGCAACGAATTCCCCAAGGTCATTCCAAAACCTCTTTCCAAAGGCTCTGCGACAACTTCTGCTTCACGTAATTCTGGATCAACAAACTGAACATTCAGTTTGTAGGGTTTAATTAATGACTGCCAATTTTTTTGAAGCACGTGTCTTCCCCACTCTTAAAATCTAAATTCATGAAACTATTGCTGATCTTAATCTCGATAGCTGGCCTATACCCGGCGGGCCTTTGGTGCCCGGCAGCCATTATGAGGTACAGGCGATACGTCACGGATAACCGTTACGCTAAAACCAACAGACTGCAGGGCCCTCAAGGCTGTTTCACGTCCTGAGCCGGGACCTTGTACCTTAACAAAAATATTGCGGACCCCATGCTCCGCTGCTTTTTTACCTGCATCTTCTGCCGCAAGCTGCGCTGCATATGGCGTCGATTTGCGTGATCCCTTAAAACCCACTACTCCCGCAGCAGACCAGGAAATTGTCTTCCCTTGTTCGTCTGTAATCGTTATGAGGGTATTATTAAAAGTTGCATTAATATGAGCGACAGCATTAACGATATTCTTACGTTCCCGCCGGCGAACTCTTCCTACTGGTTTTTGTGCCATAATTGCCCCAATTATCCTTTACTTATTTACCAACCATTTTTTTACCAGCAATAGCAACAGCTTTGCCTTTGCGCGTACGCGCATTCGTATGAGTCCTTTGACCACGCACAGGCAATCCCTTTCGGTGTCGCAAGCCACGATAACATGCCAAATCCATCAATCTCTTAATGTTCATAGAAACTTCACGGCGCAAGTCCCCTTCCACCTTAAAGTCACGATCAATGATTTCACGAATTTTCAAAATTTCCTGGTCTGATAATTCATTAACACGACGTTTGAAATCAATTCCCGCTTTATTCATTATCTCTTCTGCGCGTAGGGAACCAATACCGTAAATATACGTTAAGGCTATAACGACCCTTTTTTGCGTCGGGATGTTGACGCCAGCAATACGAGCCACATTACTCTCCTTTTCTGA
>JAJONN010000040.1 GCA_021323455.1 Alphaproteobacteria bacterium
CAAGCCCGATCAACATGGGGTTTGAGGGAACACAACTCATTTGATAACGCTTCAGGCAGCATGGGGACGACCCGATCAGGGAAATAAACAGAATTTCCCCGTTCCCGGGCTGCCTGGTCAAGGGCGTCTCCGGGACGCACATAATAAGCAACGTCGGCTATGGCAACGATGATACGCCAGCCTCCTGCATTACGGGGATCGTCATCAGGCGCTGCCCAGACGGCGTCGTCAAAGTCCCGGGCATCTTCCCCATCGATAGTGACAAAGGGAATATCCCGCAAATCTGCCCGGTTGTCGAGGTTCGGGATTTTTCCTTGCTCACTTAAGGCAATGGCCTCTTCTGAAAAGGTATGGGGCAGGTGGTGCGCATAGATCGCCATTTGGCTAAAGGTTTTGGGGTTATCGATCCGGCCAATTTTTTCATGGAGCTTTGCACCTTGGGTGGTAGAAACGGAATACGCAAGAATGTCCCCCTCTTGAAGGTCTTTGGATTCGGCCGCTGTTAGCCTCGTTCCGGGAAACGTATCTTTACGATGGCAAGAGGACAAACGGCCGCTTCCGTCACGATGGCGCGTAAAGATCCCTAAATGGACTTTGGCTGTTTTTTCAAGTTTCTTGATGACTTCTGCCCGCCAACCCTCTTTGGTATGCGCTTGAAGGCGAACCAGGACATGGGCACCTATCCCAAGACTCGTTTGAAGCGCTTTATGATAGGGTTGGGTCCGCCGAGAGGGAAAAAGTTCAATGCGCGGGGCAGGGGCTTCGTGGGTCCAGTCGAGGGGAATGGCGATCAGCTCGGCATCCTCCCCGATACCCATAATTTCAACGACCATAACGTGGCCTGGGGCAAGCGGGCGGTCTGTCAGGGTCATCCGGCGTCGGGCCCCTCGGCCAAGCTTCCCTTCTTCTTCCAAATCAGCCAAAAGTTGTTTTAAAGCAATGCGTTCATCCCCTCGAACGCCTAATTGCCGGGCAATTTGATTTTTTGTTAAGGGTTGGCTACTCTTGGCAAGAAGGTCCAAAACGGTTTTACGTAAGTCAACAGGGGAAGGGGAGGTATTTCTTTTCTTTTTCATCCTGTTGACACTATACCTGACTTTTAGAGAGTTTGGAACAGGCTTGTTGGCAGTTCTGTCAGGAAAGGGGAATTGACGTGTCGTCATTGCGAGGAGCGCAGCGACGCGGCAATCTCAGGGCGATTGAAGACAAGGAGATTGCCGCGTCGCTGCGCTCCTCGCAATGACGGATGTTGGAGCCAGCTATTAAACGAAATTCATACATCATTATTTTATTTGAGGTAACTTTATTTTTACTAAAATTATTCTATATTATTATAGGTAAAGACTCCCTTTAGAATTAGGAGCTACCCATGGGCCAATTTCGTAGCTTACTCGAAGATTTTCGCTTGACCACGGCAGAAATTATCTATCATCTTCCGGATCATCCAGATGTGCTGCAATCTTTTATATGGCAAGAATATGACTTGCCGCCTAATTTTCCGAAATTGCATCATTTCCTTAATTTCTGGTCCCGCTCGCTGGATGGCAAGCTGCACTCCGTATTTGTCATGAGCGCTGCGCACCTTGTGATTCCCAACGTGAAGATTTCAGATTTTTTGGAGACGCTTCATTAAGGACTCGTCAGGGAAACCCTATTTCCTGGATGCCGCTGGATGCGGCCTTGCAACTCCCATTCCAGCATGAGGGTCACGATGGCTTGAGGAGAGACAGCATGCTGTTGGATAAGGGCATCAAGCAAGATGGGCGTTGGGCTTAAATCCTGAAAGACGTCAGCTTCTAAGCTTCCCCAATCAACAACAGGTGGCTCATAAGGCTTTGTGGCGTCATCCTGAAGGCAGGGAACGCACGGCCCCTCAATCATCGACAAAACATCCTGGGCAGATTCAACCAGGCCAGCGCCTTGGCGGATGAGGTTATTGGTTCCCCGGCAGCGGGGGTCAAGGGGTGAGCCTGGAACAGCGAACAGTTCCCGCCCTTGTTCGAGGGCGGTGCGGGCTGTAATCAAGGAGCCTGATTTGAGCGCAGCTTCAATGATAATAACGCCCCGGCTAAGTCCGGAAATCAATCTGTTGCGCCGGGGAAAATGAGTGGCGCCGGGAAAAAGGGACAGGGGCATTTCAGAAATCACGGCCCCTGTTTGGGCAATCGCGTGATAGAGATCCTTGTGTTCTGGGGGATAAATGACATCGACGCCGCCCGCAATAACAGCGATGGTGCCATGGGTAAGCGCCCCTTGATGGGCGTGGCGGTCAATGCCGCGCGCCAGCCCTGACGCAATTTTCCAGCCGGCTTTCCCTAAATCGACGGCCAGACGTTCGGCAAACTGGCGGCCATTCAGCGAAGAGTTACGCGCTCCCACAATCCCCAATGTGGGTTGGTTTAAAATGTCCCGTTGGCCGTAGACGCTGAGGAAGGGGGGGCAGTCCGGCAAAGGGCGGAGCATTTTGGGAAAATCAGGGTCAGAGGCCGGGAGTAAAGAGAAACCCTTTGTTTGATGGGCTTTGATCTCCTTTTCAATATCCCTTTCAGATGCCAGCCGGTATTTGTGGTTTCCGTGCTGAATCAGGGAAGAAAGTGCCTCAAGGGCTCCCCGGGCACTGCCGTATTTGTGAATGAGTTGCCAAAAAGTAATGGGGCCAATCTTTTCGCTGCGAATAAGCCGCAACCACGAAACTTTATCCTCTGGCCTTGTGCTTGTATGTGTTGCCATCATAAAAACCAAGTCAATTGATTCATTAATTTTTCCTATCACCCTATCCATTAAAACGTGGATAGGGCACATTTACAAATGTGGATGGAATTTGTTACATCGCTTCATAAATTTTGATCAGCAAGAGGCGCCGAAGGTTTTATTCCGTCTTTATCTCTTGGGAAGAGACGCCCTTAACATAGGGCTAACCTCATCCCAACGGGGATGTGGTATACCGTGCACTTCCTGATATAATTCCATCGTCTCCATTAAATCTTTATTAAGTATATTCTTAATTGTTTCTAAGTGGGATGCAGCAGTGTTATATTGTGATGGGAGCGGATTTATCTCGTTATCTCCGCCACGAAGATTATTAAGGAAGTACAATAAAGCTTCATAAATTTTTTGGACTAATTCTCTTTTGTGATTAGCTATCTTTGCAGGGGAAGTATAGCAGTGAGATATTATATCATGGCATAGATCTAGTACCTCTGCCCAACATTCATACATCTCGCCGTATGTCAATTTAGGCGTCGTCAATACACCATATATCTTTAAACTTGTATCAAATCGTAATTCCTGTTTAAACCTCCGCCCTAGGTTTTCTCGCTTTCTTGCCTCCTGGTGTTCTATGCGGCGCTGCTTCTCATTCTCTTCTGCCCTCCGAGCTTCAGCGGCTTTCATTTCTTGTAATACAAATCTACGCTGGTACGGCATAAGTTTTACGGGTTGGCCTATCGCTGCCGCCTGATATGGCGGGGGTGTGTCATGTGCTGTCTCCGCACTTTCCTTTTCTTCTCCTTCTCCCGCTTTAGCAGACGAAGACGAAAGGGTTAAAAGGATTGTTTTAAGCTCCTGTGTGAGATCAACATCACCTCTCCCGCCTTGAACCTGTTGACTGAGAAGATCTACGACGCTGAAACCTTTCTTGTTTTTAAGGTTATAATCAAATCCTTTGGTATCCATAAAAGATGAAACACACGCCAAATTTTTCTTGTAAATAGCCACGTGGAAAGCTGTATTTCTATCTTTATCCTGAGTGTTTACACGCGCTGTATCTTCCTCCAAAAGGCTATCCAGCATAGCCTTATTTCCAATGGATGCCGCCTCATGCAGTGGAGTCTCCCCATAGCGATTTCTTCTATCAACATCACAATTTATTTTTAACAAAAAAGCAAAAATATCATCTTTTTTCGCTTGTATAGCGATATGGAGAAGAGAATTGCCATCATCTGGCTCTTGAGTGTCCTTGTCTATTTTTTCTCTATTGATCAGCCGTTTCACAGTCAGTAAATCGCCCTCTTTAACAGCCCGGACCAGTGCTTCTTGCTTAGGACTTAAATCTTGAAGATGATGATGGGATATATTTAGAGCTGGATCAGGACGCTCATCAGCGCAATATCCAACCGTTGTTGACAAGACGAGTGCTGAAACAACTGTTAATAAAAATAAAGGTTTACTGAGGGGTATATTTTTTCTTCTTAAAATCATACTTAATACTCCTTGGCTTAAATGAATGCCTTATTTTAAAAAATCCATGACCAATGCCTTCAAGAAGGTATTGGTTCGTATGTGCCAGTCTATAAATTTTTCTAAACTGGGATTTTAGAAAAATACCAGACAATTGCTTTCTAACAGACCAGAAGTTGTGAGTACAATATTATTTTTCGGCAAGAATGCCGCAACAAGTTTAAAGCGTCGGGTTGGGCGCTTGATCAGGAGATGATCCTGTTCTCTGTCGATTTTAGGCGGGTTTTAGCTTTAAGGAAAAACTTTTGATTTTGATTTAATTTTCATTGCATTTTAGGCAGAGAAGCTGGGAAAGTTGGTCAGGACGGTTGCACTCCCCATCTTAAGAAGCGTTACGAATGGTCCGTATCCCTGGACACTTCCTTTACCAACTCCGCCACAATTTCCTTGCTCAATTCCGTCATTTTGACAACTTTCTCCAATGTCATCCCGTCCGCAATCATCAGCTTTGCTACTTTACGCGCCCTCTTATTATCTCCTATCCGCTCGCCTTTTTCTATGCCTTCTGCAAGAGAATCTGCGCGTACTGTCTGCTGAACACGAACGGCATCCAGGTACTGGTCATACGCTTCCAGTTCCGCTTCCGTATAGGCTGATTCCTGAACCAGCTCTACGGCCATTGCCAGGTCGGGATCATCTCGGAACTCTTGCGGGACAGATAGCGATTTCCCGTCCATTTCCCGTAAGAAGCGCAACCATAAGACGCCCATTTTCTTGTGTTCAAGTGTTTGTGGTTTGAACTTTTGCAGCTCGATAAAAATCAGCTCCAAGCCTTCCAGGGACTTATCCATATCCTTTACATGGGTTAAGCGGTAGTGATGGAACCACTCTGCCATCTTTGGTTCAAACGTATCATTGACAATGGCCAACCCATAAACAGGACATAACGTCTCGTACGCTTCCCCCGCATCGAGTTGTTGGACAAAGGCTTTTGACGCCCCGAACAAAAACCGCTTTGTAAAGTTTGCGCTCCAGACCAGCTGCATTTCGACAATGAAAATCCGACCCGTTTCGTCTGTACATTTCACGTCTACGATTGTGTTTTTCATGGACGGAATGCGCGGCGACTGCTCCGGGGGCAAATAGGTAATGGTCTTGATGAGATGCCCCTCTGGCAAGGGAAGGATGCCATTCAAAAAACTTTTGGTTAATTTGGGATGCTGGCCAAATATCTTTTTAAAAACAACATCACTTCTGGCATCCAGCAACCGCTCTTTCCGCTTGGGCTGACCTGGGATCCCTTCTGTTTTTTCCTTTGCCATGCCAATTTTCCTCATCCTGTTTTTAAGGAGAAGTGTACCATGAAAAGGGCTTGCAGATGACCATTTTTTTCAAGGAACCGCTACAGCCCAAGCGACGCATTTCCCGCCTTCTTGGGGGGCACCTTAACCTCAATAAAGAGTTCTTTCAAGTGCTGCGGCGGCACAAGAGAGGGAGCTTTCATCAGCAGATCCTGCGCCTGCTGGTTCATGGGAAAGGCAATGACTTCCCGTAAATTGGGTTCATCAGCGAGCAGCATGACAATTCGGTCAATGCCAGGGGCACATCCCCCATGAGGCGGCGCGCCATACCGGAACGCGTGGAGCAAGCCGCTAAAACGCTCTTCCACATCACTTTGGGAATAGCCGACAATCTCGAAGGCTTTAAGCATCACTTCGGGCAAGTGGTTGCGAATTGCCCCGCTCGATAGTTCTATGCCGTTACACACAATGTCATACTGAAATGCTTTAATAGACAAGGGGTCTTGTGTTTTTAAAGCCTCCAGGCCCCCTTGTGGCATGGAGAAGGGGTTATGGTTGAAGTCAATTTTATTCGTCTCTTCATTCAGTTCATACAGGGGGTAGTCCACCACCCAGCAAAAGCGGAACGCATTCTTTTCGATTATATCCAGATCTTCCGCAACTTTCGTTCGGGCGAGGCCCGCCAGCTTCGCGGCTGCTGGAGCCTTGTCGCAGACAAAGAAGACAGCGTCCCCTTCGCTTAATTTCATAAGAGACTTGAGGCGCGCAAGGCGTTCTTCATTCAGGAATTTTGCGATGGGGCCTTTGGCAACGCTTTCTGCAAAAGTTATATACCCTAAGCCAGGCGCGCCTAACCCTCTGGCCCAATCGTTTAATTTATCAAAGAAGCTGCGGGGTTGGGCAGCGGCTTTGGGAGCGGGAATAGCCCGGACAACCGCGCCGTTGTCAATAGCGTTTTGAAACACGGTGAAGGTTGAGCCTTGAAAAATATCCGTTACATCACAAATTTCAAGGGGATTGCGCAAATCTGGCTTATCAGACCCATATTTTAGCATCGATTCCTCATAAGGAATACGAGGGAAGGGGGGAGCCGTTACAACCTTGTCTTTTGCAAATTCTTCAAATACCCCATGCAAAACAGGTTCTGCTGCGGCAAAGACGTCTTCTTGGGTGACGAAAGACATTTCAAAGTCGAGCTGGTAAAATTCGCCAGGCGACCGATCTGCCCGGGCGTCTTCATCCCGGAAACAAGGGGCAATTTGAAAGTAGCGATCAAAACCAGCCACCATGAGCAATTGCTTGAATTGTTGGGGGGCTTGAGGAAGCGCATAGAAACGACCTGGGTTCAATCGGCTCGGTACAAGGAAGTCCCGCGCGCCTTCAGGGGAAGAAGAGGTTAAGATCGGTGTTTGGAATTCCATAAACCCTTGGTCAATCATCCGGCGGCGAATTGATGCTATAATGGCAGATCGTAAGATAATATTCGCGTGTAGCTTTTCCCGACGCAAATCCAGGAAGCGGTAAGTCAGGCGGGTTTCTTCCGGGAAATCAGCGTTGCTATTGACCTGAAGGGGAAGCAGTTCTGCTTGGGATTGCAGCGTCAAAGCCTCAATTTGAATCTCAATATCACCGGTTGCCATTTTTATGTTAACGGTTTCGGGTGTCCGTTGAACCACAGTCCCATCTAAGGTAATCACGCTCTCGTTGCGTAAAGTCTCAACAGAGGCAAAAGCAGGGCTGTCAACGTCCATCACACATTGCGTTATTCCGTAATGGTCCCGCAAATCAATAAACAACAAGTTCCCGTGGTCTCGTTTCCGATGAACCCAGCCTGATAAACGGATTCTTTGTCCGACATGGGATTGGCGTAATTCGCCACAGTGGTGCGTTCGATAGGGATGCATAAAAAACCTCAGCTTGACTTACCCGATAGAAACCAACTCAACATCAAAAATTAAGTTTGAATGGGGGGGAATGGTGCTGCCAGCGCCTGTTGCGCCATAGCCAAGAGCCGCCGGAATATGAAGGCGGCGCTTCCCGCCGACAGCCATGGTGGCAAGGCCCTCATCAAACCCCGCAATGACTTGACCCACCCCAATCATGAATTGAAGGGGGGCGCCACGGTCATAGGAATTGTCAAAAGAAGTTCCGTCTTCGAGGGCGCCTCTGTAGTGGACGCTGACCCTTTGGCCTTTTTGAGGGGATTCTCCGTCTCCAACGACAGTATCCACGTATTGTAGCCCGGAAGCGGTTGTAATGGTTTGTGACACGGCTATTTCCTTCAATTTTGTGTTTTTTTCAAAATGTCATAGGTAAGGCAGAAAAAACAAGCGTTATTTTGGTAAGGGCGTTCTACACAAGCATCTTTATCTAAGGACAAGGGGGTTAGGAGACGGCCTCTCCACCTCAATTTATAAAAGTTACTATTTTATGACATAATTTAGTCTTTTAAAAATTTCTATTTGGTATAAAATGAAGAAATAACCGAAGAGGGCTTTATGAAAGATATATTGTTTTCCGAAGATATTGTCCCTATTGGCGAGTTTAAGGCAAAAGCTGCCTACTGGCTTGAAAAGATAAAGAAAACAGGGCATCCTATTGTCATTACCCAAAACGGCAAGCCTGCGGGTGTTCTTGTTTCGCCTCTTGATTTTGACCGTACCCTTGAAAAAGAGAGATTTATTGACTCCATTGCCAAAGGTTTAGCTGATGCGGAAACGGGACGTACCCTAAGCACTGAAGAAATGAAGGGCCGCTTATTGGATCTAGGCCATTGATGAAAGTCGTTTGGACGGAACAAGCATTTGAGCGTCTAAAAGAGATTAAAGATTACATTATGGCTTACGGGGGATCATCTTTAAACGCGAATCGCTTGGTTAAAAAGCTTATTGAACGGGGAGATTCCCTTTCTGTGTTTCACCAGCGAGGCCGTATCGTCGATGAACCAGGGCAAGAAGATATTCGCGAATTGGTTGAAAAAAATTACCGGATTGTTTATCAGATTAGGCTATCTAAAGTTGAGATATTAACTGTCTTTGAAGCCCATCGTCTTTTGAGAAATGATGAATTAGATTTACCGGAGCAAGAGCACATGGCGAGCGGGGGTGTTAATTATATACCTGGGATCGATGATCAATAGCGACCGCAACAATCGTAAGGTGGCTATCCTGAATATGAGCGATAACCCGATAATCTCCTATCCGATAAGACCAATAACCTGCAAAACGACCCGTTAAGGCTTTGCCAAACAGCCGCGGGTTTTCACTGGGTAAAAGCCGCTTGTAAAAAAAACCAAGAATCCTTTTTTGTATCTGTCGGTCAAGCTGTTCCAATTGCTTTTCCGTGGAAGGAAGGATCTCAATCCTCCAGGTCATCTTTAGTCAACTTTAGTCTTTGCATGACCTCTTCCAAGGAATAGGTTACCAAAGTCCCGTTACGCACCTGGTCTTCATAATCTGCGACAGCCAAAAGGGTTTCCTCATAAGCATCCAGATAAGCTTGTAAAGCTTCTTTGACATAAAAACTCTTGGCGCGATGGGTCTTAAGAGCTAATTTGCCGAGCCGATCGTCAAGGCTTTCAGGAAGGCGTACACCCAACATCATTGTTTGTCTCCACTTTAAGATTGATATTACATCAATAAATATAGCGCATTTTATTTGTTTTACAAGTTTTACTTATTTGACGCTGCTTATTTTTTTGATGCTTCTTTGTTTTAATGCTTAACACCGGACAAATTTTAGGTAAGTCCAAAGTTTGGGGATATTGGCCAAGGAGAGAGCGGCCTGTAGAATAAATCTTAATCCTTGTTTAAAAAA
>JAJONN010000002.1 GCA_021323455.1 Alphaproteobacteria bacterium
ACCAGCAGGGCATCGCTGGCGTCCAGGCCGATCACGTCTTCGATTTGGGCCTTGACGCGGTCAGGCTCCGCTGCTGGCAAGTCAATCTTGTTGAGGACAGGGATAATCTCATGGTTATTGTCGATGGCTTGGTAAACATTGGCTAAAGTTTGGGCTTCAACGCCCTGGCTGGCATCAACGACCAACAGGGAGCCTTCACAGGCGGCCAGAGAACGGCTGACCTCATAGGCAAAGTCCACATGCCCCGGCGTATCCATCAAATTCAAGGTATAGATTTTCCCATTCTTAGCTTTATAGGTTAACCGTACGGTCTGGGCCTTGATGGTGATGCCCCGCTCCCGCTCAATATCCATGGAATCCAGAATTTGCTGCTTCATTTCACGGATCTCAAGCCCGCCACAAAATTCAATCAGGCGATCCGCCAGGGTTGATTTTCCGTGGTCAATGTGGGCAATAATCGAGAAATTGCGGATAGTTGACAGGTCGGTCATAGGCTTCTTAAGGCTCCGTTCGTGGCTTTTATGACGTTTGAGACAATCTTGTCACAGACTTCCGTGATTTGCGCCTCCGTTAGGGTTCCAGCTTCAGGCTCCAGGCGGACTTGGATGGCGGCGTCAAAGATGTGAATGGCTGTAATCAATGTCCGGTCTGCTTTGGTGGCAGCCTTCACAACCTGGTCAGCCGGAACCACCTCATCCACCAGGAAAGCAAAGTCACGGACTACAGGCTGGTAAGGGGAGAGGTGGAGCGGCGGTTTTTTCGTTTTCAGCGGCGGAAGCTGCTCCAGAAAAACCTCAAATCCGGCAAAAGCGCCTTCTCCTCCCATCTGTGTCATAACCAGAGGATGCATTTCTCCGAAAACGGCCACAATCCGGTTGCCTGCCGGAAACAGCCTTTGCGTCCGGGATGGTAATAGTCTGGCCCTGATGTATCAATCTGGAGGGCGGTTTCCGTGACGCCCATCGTAGTTAAGACAGCCAGCGTATGGGCTTTCGCATCAAATACATCCACAGGACGGGGGGCTTGCGCCCAATGGCGGGGACCTGTTTGGCCAGCCAGTATGCCTGTGGCAACCAGCCGTTGGGCGTCTTTCTCAAACTGTGGCCCGACTTCAAACAAGGCAACCGTTTCCTGGCCCCGGCTTTGGTTGCGAACAGCCGCTTCAATGAGGTTCGGAATCAAGGAGGGGCGCATAAACCCTAGATCGACACTGATGGGATTGAGTAGCCTCAAGGAAGGATCTGTCCCTCCGAATGGGGCGGCAAGGCCTTCTGCCATGAAAGACCAGGTCACAACCTCGTTTAAGCCGCGTGAGGCCAGAACGCGCTTGACCATCGAGGGAACGGAAGGCAGCTTTGGGGCGGAGGAAACGGAGGGCAAGGGCACCGACGGGACTTGGTCATAGCCTTTGAGGCGCAAAATTTCTTCCACCAAATCAGCCGGCCCTTCAATATCCCCGCGCCAGGTGGGTGCCTGGACGGTAAGGCTGTCTAAATCCAGCGAAAGGATGGTAAACCCCAAGGTTTCAAGGAATTGTTTCGCTTCTGTTAAAGGAATAGCACACCCGCTTAAAGCATTGAGCTTGTGGTGTGTCAGCGTAACCGGCGGTCTTTCTACCTTTGGTTGTGGATTTTGATGGGTTGCAACGGCGGTTTCACTCACAGAGCCCCCACACCATTGCCCAATCAAGTCTGCCGCAGCCTCTAGGCCGGGGCGGACGCTCAACGGGTCAACACCGCGTTCAAAACGGGTCCGGGCATCGCTTAAAATGGACAGGACCCTTCCTGTCTGGGCTGTCCTGACAGGGTCGAAGCTGGCGCATTCAACCAGGACATCAACAGTGTTCTCGAGGCAGGCGGTACTCATCCCGCCCATCAAGGTTTCCCCTGCTTTTGACAACCGCACGGTCAGGTTCCCTTGAATTTTCGTCAGGTCAAAGACATGCAAAGGGCGGCCTAGGTCAAATGTCAGATAATTGGTCATATCTACGAGGGCAGAGAGGGGCCTTAAACCAATCGCCCGCAAGCGCCTTTGCACCCAATCCGGGCTTGGACCATTGCGCACGTTCCGGATGACGCGGGCCTGAAAGTCTGGGCAAGCCTGGCTGTCCTCAATCGTCACAGCGATAGGGCAGGAGAATGACTCTGAAATGGCTTTATAAGCCAATGCTTTCAAGGTGCCCAAACCACTGGCGGCCAGGTCGCGCGCAATGCCCCGAACGCCAAAGCAATCGGCGCGGTTGGGTGTGATGGCAACATCAATGATGGGGTCTATGACACCAAGTGCTTCAGCCAAAGGCATTCCAGCAGGTAAGGAAGGATCAAGGTCAAGGATGCCGTCGGCATCCTGCCCCATTTCCAATTCTGTTGCGGAACAGAACATACCCAAACTATCCACATCGCGGATTTTGCCTTTTTTTAAAATCGTCCCTGTGGCTGGGATGGTAACGCCCACAGGCGCAAAGGCCACCTTCATGCCGGTACGGACATTGGGTGCCCCGCAAACAACCTGGAGGTGCTCCCCGTTTCCGGCATCTGCATAGCAAAGGCTCAAGCGGTCTGCATTAGGGTGGCGTCCCGCTTCCACCACTTGGGCAACAACAAAGCCTTTGAGCTTTTCAGCAGGGTCTTCAACCCCTTCGACTTCTAACCCCAGAGTGACGAGCTTTTCTGTGATTTCAGCTAAAGATGCTGTTGTGTCCAGATGGTCTTTTAACCAGGATAACGTGAATTTCATACCATCAAGCTCCTGCGGGGAAATAAGGGGAAAACCCGTAGTGTTTCAGCCACCGCGCATCGCCTTCAAAGAAAGGGCGAATATCAGGCAAACCGTACTTAAGCATGGTTATGCGGTCCAATCCCATGCCGAAGGCAAACCCTTGGTAAATATCAGGGTCAATGCCGCAATTGAGGAGAACTTTTGGATGGACCATGCCGCAACCGAGAATTTCCAGCCAATCCTTACCGGTTCCAATTTTCAAGGCATTCCCTTCGCGGGAACAACCAATATCCACTTCGGCAGAAGGTTCCGTAAAAGGGAAGAAGCTGGGCCGAAAGCGCAACGGTAGGTCAGCAATATCAAAGTAATGGCGTAAAAAGTCAATGATGCAACTCTTTAAATGCCCCATATGGGTTCCTTGGTCAATCACCAACCCTTCGACCTGGTGAAACATGGGGGTATGGGTTGCGTCAAAATCAGAGCGGTAGACCCGCCCCAAAGAAAGAATGCGAATAGGCGGCGGTGTTGCCTTCATCGTCCGAATTTGAACAGGGGAGGTATGGGTGCGGAGCAACATGCCTGGCGCATTTAAATAAAACGTATCATGGGATTGGCGAGCAGGATGATGCTCCGGAATATTAAGGGCCGTAAAATTATGCTCTTCGTCTTCAATGTCAGAGCCTTCAGCCACAGAAAAGCCGGCATTGACAAAGTAAGCCGTGATTTCTTCCAGGGTGCGGGTGAGGGGGTGCAACGTACCAACCGCCTCCGGACGGCTGGATAAGGTAACGTCCACCGCTTCTCCCGCGAGTTTATCATCCAGGGCTTGCGCGGCGAGTAAAGCGTGCCTGTCTTCTAAGCACAGGCGGACCCCTTCTTTAAGTTGGTTAATCTCAGCCCCTTTCTCTCGCCGTTGGCCAGCGTCCAAGGTGCCTAGGTTTTTGAGCATCTGGGTGATTTCCCCTGATTTCCCCAAAAGGCGGATCCGAATATCCTCCAGGTCTCTCAGGGAAGCACATTGATTAATTTCCTGCTTCCAGTCTTGCAGCCTTGGGCCCATAGATTTCATGCCTGTGTTCGTAGTGAATTATCCTTTTCTAGCACACAGTCGTGGCAAGACTCAAAGGGTATATGGGGAAGGGTTTTGTTATTTGAGCTTTCTGGCTGGCGTCTCAAAATATTTTTTATTTTAAAAAAATAACTGGTAATTATTTTTGAAGGTCACTATATAAATCTTGTAAAATAAAAAATTTAATTTTTTTATATATTATTTTGAAAAATGGAGAATTGAAAATGTTAAAATTTTATAAATTAACAAGCATTGGATTGTTAGGGTTGTTATCATCAGTTCCAAGCATCTTATGCGCTGACGATAACGAGGGGCCAGAGACGCCCCGCGCGGCTCATGTAATAGAAATACGAGGTCTTGATGATGATGCCGAGAATGTAAATAATAATAATTTTATTAAGGCTGAAGAAGGATACGAAAAAACTAGAAAAATAATATTAGATGATATCGCTCGTGAACAAGAATTTTTAAGGCCTAAAAATCTTGAGGACCTTCGTATAGATAGCCTCCAATACCATATTAAAGAATTGTGTCGAACTTTGTTGGGAAGAGGTTGTGGTGAAGCTTTCTGGATTTCTTTTCCTAAGAGTAGTTGTTCTAATACTAATATGAGTTTTTATAAGAATGCCTTGAACTATCACGTCAAGTTACCCATGGATCTATCAGCCTACAATGCCGTTAAAAGGATATTTAATTTAGTGCCAAATATAACCAATAGGTTAAGTGAAATATCGCTTCATGAATTTAACTCCAGAAGGTATCCAAGATATAGTAAAAAAGCAACCGTGGGTGAAATAGCCACCTTCTCTTCACTTCTTGTTGCGGTACAAACTTCATTGGAGAATGATGAGTCATTGGAGAATAATGATGAGGAAAAAGCCTGGAAAATTTTATGGTTGGCTCATCTGGCACCTGTTGAAGAACGGGAAGCGATAAAAGCTTATGGAAGAGCAATGGAGCAGAAAGAAATTGCTGCAAGCGCTCAACGGGCAAGAGGCAACCCTGAAGAAGTTCAAAAACACGCAGCCCAACAAGCCGCTAAGGTAGAAGCGGAACGGATTGCTGAGGAGGAGCAGCAAAAAGCTATTGAAGAAATTGCTCAAAGGGAACGAGATAATAGAGCCGCTTTAGCAGCACGGACTACTCATGAGGACTGGTTACGAGATCAAGGGGTGTCATCAGAGGATATAGAACAAAGAGCATTAGAAACTGAACAAACTTATAAGGCAGACACAAGGCAGGCTGCTAGGGAACGACAGGTGCAAGCAGAGAGATTAGCTAAAGAACAGGCTGTTGAGGAAAAACGAGCGAGAGCCATTGCTGAAGAAAGAGAAAAACAGCAAGCAGAAGCAACGGCTAAGGCGCAAGCAGAGGAATTAGCTAAAGAACAGGCTGTTGAGGAAAAACGAGCGAGAGCCATTGCTGAAGAAAGAGAAAAACAGCAAGCAGAGGCAACGGCTAAGGCGCAAGCAGAGAGATTAGCTAAAGAAGGAGTAAGAGCGACTGCTCAATCAGCTAACGCTTCTAAACCAAAAGTTCTCCCGCAAGTCAGAGAAACTCGAACACAAAGACTAAGGAATGCGGCGATTGCTGCCCGGGCCTCTAAGGCTGATCGAGCCGCGAAGGTTAAACCTGTCGGTGATGCTAATAAGAAGGCTTCTTGAAAAAATTGCCATGAACCTTTAAGGGGTGCCATAAAAGAGGAAGCCATTCAAAGGGTTCTGGTTCGATATGGGTACATGAGTGAACGGGATGAAGAGGGAAATTGGAGACCTTAGAACCCAGTCCCCTCTGGCTTTGCTGGAGGGGACTGTCCCTGTACGGGGTTAATTTCGCATAATCCCATAAGCAATACGTTTCTGAAGAGTTTATGCCGCCATGAACAGAGGTTTTTTTAGGCAATCAACGGATCCTTGAATGGCCTCCATGTCCTATGGTATAAGGGGGTGTATCAAAAATCCTTTTCATTGAGGAGCCATAATATCATGAATCATTTCTTCAAAAAAATAGGGGTCTTTTTGGTAGCTTTCCTGCTTATAACTACGTCCGCTGTGCAAGCTACGCCCGCTGTGCAAGCCGGCCAAACTTTCCTTTATCTTCTTTATGATGGCACAAGGGCTGGTGAAAAAAACCAGGTTCTTGGCGTCGCTAATGCCCTGGATAAACTCTTGCCAAAGAGTACGGTACGCAAGGAATTTGATTTAAAAGATCGCGAAGCTTTTTTATCTGCCATTGATAAAAATTTGGCAGAATCTCAAAACAAAGGGATTATTATAGCAGCAGAGGCTGGGAGCATTGCTGTCCTTACGCAACTTAAGCCCCGCCCCAATATCGTGATTGTCCATTCTTCCCATCAATATACCAAAGATCATGCCAGCCTCAGAAATGTGGCTGATGTTGTTGCTTTACCGCAATATGTTATAACCAGAGAAATTCTTGAAGCGCTTCAGTCTCCTTATACGGTACTCGTCCAAACAGCGGGGGTTCCCCATAATTTATCACCTCGCGACATCCAAGCGGCTTATGAAAAAGATGGGAGAAACCTGCCTTCTGCTCCTTCATACCTTGGCGTTATCCTTGGCGGGGACGCGGAAACCCCGGATAAGAAAATCCTGTATTATACAGAGGAAGAAGCAAGGCAACTGGCAGGTTACATTGCTCCCCAGATAAGAGGAGAAAAGACGCATCTCCTTATTTTAAATGGGCCTCGGACAGGGAAGCATAATCAAAAAACGGGAGAACTTATCGCAACAAGCCATCGTGATGGCCGTGTGGATGCTGTCACAGCAGCTTTTGTTAAAGCGTTAAAAACACATGGATTGACGCCAGGCCAGGATTTTACCCTGCTGGATTTTCATTTTGGTCAACCCAGCGCTTACCCGGTTGTCTTAGGGGCTTTAAAGGCAAAAAAAGGCCGTATTTTGGTAGCTGGCGAGTCAACCTCTATGGTTTCCGAGACGGCGGATTGCTTACCAGGGCTTGTGACAGCTTATATTAACGGCGCTATGAATGAAAACCACAGGAAGCATTGCCCGAGCGAACACGCTGCGGGAAGGGTTAACATCCTTGAGAACCAGGGTGGGAACTGGAAGCTTGTTGAAGCCGCAGCCAATGCCCACAATGTAGGTGCCAGCCGACCTGCAACTCAAATTATCGCCGAAGCCATTATGAAGCGCCTTGGAGAGAAAATTTCGGGGTAAATTGACCAGACCGTAACAGGCTTAAAATAAAAAAGGCGCTCAACAGGCTGGCCGATAAAATAACGAGCGCGATCCGGAGGGGGTGGCCATTGTATATATGCCCTGCTACGCCAACACAGGCAAAGCATACGAAGGATCGCATACTCATGACGAGGGACGAAGACGTTCCCTTAATTTCAGGGAAGATTTCTATGGATGCGGCGAAAATAATAGGGTAAAAAAGAGCCGCTCCTATGCAGCCGACCCCCATGAACAGGGTCGTGAGGTAAGGGGAAGTTGGGCTGACAAGGCTTATGACTACAAGGGAGGTTGTGCTCACGCCAGATAGCAGGATCCCTTTTATGACGCATCCTCTGGCACCGAGAATTTTAATAATCCTTCCCGAAAAAAGACTCACGACCGCGAAGCACAGGATAATGACGGATTGATGAAGAACATACTGCGTTAGGGAAAGATGAAATGTTTCTGTGTAGAGGAAGGGAGCTTGGGCAACAAACGCAAGGTACCCGGCATAACTCAGGCTTGGGGCTAGGGAGGCGCTGATAAAAGAGAAGCTGGTCAAGAGCTTGCGGTAATCACGCCGGATTTTGGGAAGATAAAAGGGATCAAAAGTTTTTTTCGTTTCCGGCAAGAACAAAGCCAAGGATATCGAAGATAACAGGCAAATCAGGGCCACGATGGCATAGTTTCCCCGCCATCCAACAGCTTCATTCATAAATCCGCCGACAATCGGGGCCATCGCCATGAGAGAAGAGAAGACGGCATTCATCATGCCAATCAGGGATGCCGCCTTGTCTTTTTGAGGGTAGGCGTCCGCGATCATAGCAAACATCACAACAGCAGAGGTAGAGGCACCAATTCCTTGGATAAACCGGGTGCCGAGTAGGAAAGGAATGGAGGGAGCCATGACACATCCAACGGCGCCAAGGGCCAAAATCGCATTCCCCCAAACCATGACCGGACGGCGGCCGTAGGCATCCGATAAAGGGCCATAGATGGCGGCTCCTAAGCAAAAGCCCAAAAAATTGTAGGCAACGGTCATCTGGATGATGCCATCTTCAACATTAAAATAACGTCCCATATCCGGAAAACTAGGGACAGAAATATCTACCTCAATGCAACAGGCAATGAGGGACAAGATTAGGAGCGGTAAAAAATAACGGGGCATAAGATCATCCTTTTTTATGACATTAAGGGATTATGGTGAATTTTGACAGGAATTAAGAAGAAGCAGAAGGGCAGGGGGGAGAATTACAGGCAGTATGGCGTTAATGAGGTGATTGTGTCAAGCATCTAAGCGCATGATTTTTTTGAGCATGTTTTGTAATGCCAGTGATATTCTGTTCTCAAATCCTCCAAAAGCCAAACTTTTTAGGAGTGCCATTCCTAAAAAGTCGAACTTTTTAGGAATAGAGGCTCTATAGAGTTGTCATAGATAAGAAATATGGACGTTATTGGAAAGCCGATTTATGAGTTAAAATGTCTGTAAAACAACAAATTAAAGATGATTTTGAATTCTTTTTGGTTGTCATCCTGAGGCTTAGATTTTGTTCGTCCTCGCGTTAGTGAGGCGTTACAAAATCTTAGAACCCGGGAACCATGTATTCGCTATTGGGTTGAAAAGACTGTAAAAAAACATAGATCCCGGATATTAAGCTTTTGTAACGCTTTTGCTGCGCAAAAGACGAACAAAAGCTAAATTCCAGGATGACAGCCCCTTTTTAATATATAATTCGGGTTGGAGGGGAAAAGGACTTTGAGGGAATAGCTTAAACCCAGGCTGCACTTAATAATTCAGCTTGTTCCAGTACCAAGGTAGCCGCATTTTCCGCTTTATCAGGCGGATAGCCGTAGTCGCGCAAGGTTTTTTTAACGATCAATCGCAGCTCAGAACGCACGCTGTCGCGCACGTACCAGTCTACCCTTATATTCTTGCGAAGTTTTTCTGTAAGCTCATGAGCAATTATTTTAAGGGTTTCATCTCCCAACTCCTTAACAGAGGCTTCATTATCTGCCAGAGCATCATAAAAGGCGAGTTCATCTTCATTAAGCCCTACGGATTCACCACGTTCAGCAGCTTCTTTAAATTGCTTTGCCATTTTACATAATTCTTCCATGACCTGGGCCGTTTCAATGGCACGGTTATGGTATTTCCGGATTGTGTTGGTCAATAACTCTGAAAACTTCTTTTCTTGAATGATATTTGTTGAAAAACGGGTTTTAATCTCGTCTTCAAGGAGACGTTCCAAGAGATCAACCGCTAAATTTTTTTCGGGTAGGTTTTGGATTTTACTGAGAAATGTTTCATCAAGACAATCGATGTAAGGTTTATCTAATCCAACGGCATCAAAAATATCAACAACCTTATCAGATACAACAGTAGAATTTATAATTTTCTGGATGGCAAGCTCGCGTTCTTCATGCGTTTGCCTTTTTGCGCTTATGTCGCGTTTGGTCAGGATGATTTTTACGTTTTGCATAAAAGCGACTTCTTCACGTACAGCTTTTGCTTCCTCTAATGTACAACACAAACTAAAAGCTTTTGAAAGAGCAAGTGTCGTGTCTGCAAAGCGTTTTTTCCCCTCTTCCATTCCCAAAATATGGTTCGCTGTTTTTGCAAGTAAGGTGGGGCTGTTGATAAGAAAGCCGCTATAATCAAAGCCGTGGAGCATCCCCCGCAAGATATCGAGCTTTTCCGTTAGGACAGCGTAAGCTTCGCGTAGATCAATAATCGGTTTGCCGCGCCCATGGCTTGCTGTGTAATCTCTGAAAGCCTTTTCCAAGCCGTTGCCAATACCAATATAATCGACGACCAAACCGCCTGGTTTATTATTAAATACACGGTTTACGCGCGAAATAGCCTGCATAAGGTTATGGTCTTTCATAGGCTTATCAATATAAAGCGTGTGGGCGCAAGGCACATCAAAACCTGTTAACCACATATCCCGTACAATCACCAAACGCAAATCATCTCCCGGATCCTTGAAACGGTTCTCCAAATCCTTCCGTGTTTGTTGAGAGTAAATATGGGGCCGAAGCAATGGCTTATCGCTTGCAGAACCCGTCATAACAACCTTAATTGCCCCCTTCGCTGGGTCTTCACTGTGCCAACCGGGGCGCAAGGCAATAATTTCATCATAAAGATGGACACAAATATCCCGGCTCATACCCACGATCATCCCTTTGCCATATTGCTCTTTGCAACGTTTTTCAAAGTGGGCAACCAGGTCATGAGCGACTTGTTTGAGGCGTGATTGAGCGCCGACAATTTTTTCTAAGGTGATCCATCCGGGTTTAAGTTGAGCTTGCTCGCTGTTCTCTTCGTCTTCTGACAATTCATCAATATCTTGATCAAGCGTAAGCATTTCCTTTTTATCAAGGGACAATTTGGCAAGACGGGGTTCGTAGTAGATAGGGACTGTTGCGCCATCATCTTTTGCTTGTTGGACATCATAGATATGGATGTAGTCCCCAAACACAGCACGGGTATCTCGGTCTTCCATGGCAACAGGCGTGCCGGTGAAGGCAACGAACGTGGCATTTGGCAACGCATCCCGTAAATGTTGCGCATAGCCTACGCTATATTTTTCTTGCCCGGCTTTGCCTTTGAGTTTTGCGGCAAAGCCATATTGCGTGCGATGGGCTTCATCAGCAATCACAATGACATTGCGACGGTTAGACAAAACAGGAAAACTATCTTCATCTTCTCCGGGCATAAACTTTTGGATGGTCGTAAACACCATGCCTCCTGATGCCCGGTTATTTAATTGAGCGCGTAAATCTTGCCGCGTTTCAGCTTGCAGGGGTTGATCCCGTAGCAACTCGTGAGAAAGGGAAAATACGCCAAATAACTGGCCATCCAGATCATTGCGGTCTGTAATAACAACAATCGTTGGGTTTTCCAGGGCTGGTTCCCGCATCATGCGCGCTGCAAAACAGGTCATGGTAATGCTCTTGCCGCTTCCTTGCGTGTGCCATACGACACCACCCTTTTTATTCCCGTCAGGGCGTGAGGCGATGATTACTTTTTGAAGAGCTGCCCGCACCGCATGGAATTGATGGTATCCTGCGATTTTTTTAACGAGCTTGCGATCATCTTCAAACAATATGAAAAACTGCAAATACTCCAATAAATAGGAGGGGGTGAATAGCCCACGGGTCAGTGTTTCGAGCTCACGAAATTCTCCCAAGGGGTCAAGGGTGTTGCCATCAATGGTGCGCCAGCGCATAAATCGTTCCTTGTTAGCGGAAAGGGACCCCATGCGGGCATCGACGCCATCAGAAATAACCAGGATTCCATTGTATTGGAAAATATCAGGTATCTGTTCCTTGTAAGTTTGAATCTGTTGAAAGGCTTTCCAAATATCAGCGTTTTCACCCGTGGGGTTTTTTAGCTCAATAAAGACCAAGGGGAGCCCATTAATAAACAAAACGACATCAGCACGGCGCGTATACTTTTCTCCTTCAACGGAAAATTGATTCACAGCCAGCCAGTCATTTTCTGAAGGATTTTCAAAATCAATGAGGCGCACAAAATCACCGCGTGTTTCGTCGTCCTTCTGGTAGTCGACTTTAACCCCATGAACCAAAAAATGATGAAAGCGGCGGTTAGCGGATAATAAGTCGGGAGTATTTAAGTCAACGACTAGGTGGAGGGCATCTTCACATGCTGCTGAAGGGATATCGGGATTCAACCGCTCGATGGCTTTACGCAATCGATCAACCAATAAAACCTCTCGGTAATTGCTGCGTTCAGGCGTTTTGCCATCGTAAGCAATGTGGGGGCCATAAATAGGCGTGTAGCCAATTTCAGACAGCCAGCCCAGCATTTCTTGTTCGAGGTGATTTTCGGTCACTGTTGGTTCCTTATGTGCAGGTTTGCGTTAGAACACTTAAGCTGTTGATTGGTCTTCCGAAAATATATCAAGGGCAGATTTATAATTTGTAGCATACTTATGTTTACGCTCAAGAAACTCCATATTTCCCTGAGACCAGCGGTCAGTCCAATAGTCTCCCTTGAGTTGATGTGCAGTGTTTACTTTACTAGCTTTTAGCTCTGCTGATCCCCGATGGCGTTGACTTCTATCTCTGAACGAACGATCTGGTGTGTTATCATAATTATACGAAAGTTCCCAAGATCCAGTTTCTGTTGGAGATATATTAGCACTTAATGAATAGGATTCAGACTCTACACTAAAAATACAAATTCTTATCGAAAGAAATGTTTGCTTAATTACTAAAAAAACTGGCTGAACAGTGTCTTTTCCATCTATTTTAGTATCGGGATTTATCCATCTATATTTGAGATCACCTTTCCAAGTACCATTCAAATTCGGGAGACCTGTTATAAATTCTGGCATCCATTTCCATAGCCATTTATTAAAAATGAACACCAAGCCAGTTGTAAGGGTTGTTGTATAGCTGGCTATCTTAAGTACGCTTTCGATTAAAGTATCAGCATGTATATAAGGACACAATGCGAGACTTGTTGAAATTATTGCAGCTAAGTGTATGAGCCATTTTGCATTGTTCGGGTAAATTCCTTTTACCAAAGTTGTAATTCCTTCCCTGCATAATAAATATAATTCTTTGCATCTTGTACAGACCATGGTTGTTTGGGTGAAAAAAGATACTTCATTCGATTGACTTCACACATTTTTTCGATTTCTTGGTTGTTTTGCACTCTGCTTGCTACATTGTGAAGAACAGCTTTGCAGCCATCAAGAAGAGTTGGAGTATTAAAACAAGCATCGGTTGCGTTCCATACAAGGCATTCAATAAGGAAAGAAGGCGTCTCAGCCACAACAGCATAACCGGAATTTCTAATATTCTCTCTCAAAGATTTAAGAATGCGGACGACTTTTTTAAATCGAAAAGATGTTGCCTTATTTTTTTCAATACCAAACCTGTAGTGATGATCTGGCCAATTCGTAATAATTTTTCCATCTCCCGAAATAAATCTTGTTCCGATATTAACAGAGTTAGACGATAGAAATTGTTGGAAAACAAAACATGGCACTGCATCTGCACTAACGCGTCCTGAATTTTTTAGTATTTTTAGAGACTTATTCCCAGTTTGCATTTCTTGGCCAAATTCTGCTTGTAACGAGCGGATAACATCGGCCTTGAAAGATTCATACCTATATGTTGCAGGGAGAAGATTAAAAGCAGGTTCTGAAATCAATGATATTTGGGTGTGCTCATAGAAGAATGAACCTGTATAACAAATAGCTATATCAACATCGCTGTCTTGAGAAACATTAGTTCCATTTTTATAGGATCCTTGAGCAAATATGGAAATTTGCGCCAATTTATCAGAATCAAATACTCTTGATTTTTCTATTGCATTTTTAATCATTCGCTCGGCTCGTTCGCAACGTGATATTTCGCTTTCCCCAATAGGTTCAGCATATTTCTTACACATATCCTCAAGGGCAGATTGTGCCAATAAAGATAATGCGCTCATACCACCACCTCCAAGGGTTTTTCGGCATCATGGATACGAATTTCACCTGAGATAAGTTTAGGAAGGAGTGAGTCTCTAATCTTAGAAAGTATACGTATTTGTTCCTCATTTATTTGAATACGCCCATCTAATGGCATAACCAATTTATCGAACGCTTGCATTACAGGTGCCGGTGAGGCTATTATAGGTAATCCTTGAAAGTCTTTTTTGTTAATTGACCCGAAAACGGTGCCACCACTTTCAAAGATTTTAAAATGAAAGCCAAGGTTTTGTATCGAGTACAGAGCGAAGCTTTTGTAACCATCAGAATGCCGGACTCCAGCGACTCCTCGACCCAGACAACATTTTTCTAATGCAACGTTTACATCACCAACTGGAGCGCGGACACTAACTAAGATATCATCTTTCTCAGCTAATCGGACAGGAGAGCAGCAGTAAATTCGTTTGGATGGAAAGCGGAAACCAAAGTCAGTTCTGCCTTGATAAAATGGTAAGCCCACACCGTTCTCATTATATGTTTCGCCAGGTGGAGACTGCCCCATTGTGAGGATAAATGATTGATCAACTGTTGAAAACTTCCACCCTTTTGGGATTAAGCCCATCTCAGCCTCTTCAAAGCTGTCAGGAAAAAGCGCTGCTGTTTCTGCATTCATTCCTTCCGGTTGGCGGCCTTCTGATTTTGCCCGCACGGGGTCGAAATCGACAAACCAGGATTTGAATAGTGCTTGGGCTATGGTTTCGAGAGTGGTATTTATTTCCCGTAGATTTTCGATGCGGTCATCAAATAAAGACAGAAAATCAGCAATTGTTATTTGCGTTTTGAGATTAGGAACGGGAAAAACAAGGCTCCGTAAAACTTCTAAGTTAATATTCTCTTGAACACTTCCATAAGCTCTGCTTTTGATATCTCCTCGAAATGAACGGAACATATATTCAATAAAACGAACATCAGATTTGCCAGTATAGGGTAAAAAACCAACAACACTATCAGGGAAACACGCTGGAAAAGTTAACAACGCTGTTTCTGCGATATTAGCAGCAATCGTAATACAAAGCGTTCCTTCAGGCCACAATTTGCTTTGCGCTAGTCCAGCTTCTGAATATGTTTGTCTATAGCTAATGATACGTCCGCCAGAAGCTGTTATGTCACCTGTTTGTATGAATGGGTAAGAACCGCCATACAAATGCGTTGCATCGCGTGGTCGGTGCTTTGATTTTCCTCTATCAAATGTTCCGAGGTCAGAGAGTTTTGTCTGTACCCACTCAGAACTCATACCCCAGCCTCCCCAATTTCTCCCGAATCAGGGCATCCAGCTCTGCGCCTTTTGCCATCTGCTCACCAAGTTTTGTGGTGAGCTGCTGCATCTTTACAGCAAAAGCTTCCTCATCGTCCTCCACGGCTTCTGAGCCAACATATCGGCCAGGGGTGAGGACATGCCCATGTTGGGCAATTTCAGCCAAGGGGACACTGCGGCAAAACCCGGCAATATCCGCGTAGGCTCCCTTAGTTGCGTTATCTCCGCGCCAGGTGTGGACAGTATCGGCAATTTTCTGGATATCGGCTTCTGAAAATTCAATCTGCACGCGGCTAACCATAGTCCCCAGCTTACGGGCATCAATAAAAAGAACTTCCCCTTTGCGCGTCCTTTTTTGTTTGGCAAGGAACCACAGACAAGCGGGAATTTGCGTATTGAAAAATAACTGGCCGGGTAAAGCGACCATACATTCCACCACGTCGGCTTCGATCATGTTTTTACGAATATCCCCTTCGCTGTTTTGGCTGGAGCTCATGGAGCCGTTCGCTAAAACAATGCCTGCCCGTCCATGGGAGTTAAGATGATATAAGATATGCTGCAACCACGCGTAGTTCGCATTCCCTTGGGGAGGGGTTCCATAGACCCAGCGTGGATCCTTTTCAAGGCTGCCGTGCCACCAATCAGAGATATTGAAAGGGGGATTGGCTAACACGAAATCAGCCCGTAACTCAGGATGCTGGTTCTTTGTGAAGGTATCAGCCGGTTCTTTGCCAAGGTTAAAGTCCATACCGCGGATGGCAAGGTTCATGGCTGCCAAACGCCATGTGGTTGGGTTGGATTCTTGTCCGTAAATAGAGACATCCCCCAATTTTCCACCATGGGCTTCGATAAATTTTTCAGACTGCACAAACATACCACTTGACCCACAACAAGGGTCATAGACTTTACCCTGATGAGGCGCTAAAACGGCAACCAATGTTCCCACAATGCTCACAGGAGTATAAAATTGGCCGCCTTTCTTCCCTTCAGCGCTTGCAAATTGGCCGAGGAAATATTCGTAAACCTGCCCCAATAAATCTTTTGCATGTTGACCGGAAACGCCAAAGCCGATAGAGGAAATCAAGTCAACCAACTCCCCTAACTTGCCGTCTGGTAGCTGTACGCGGGCATACCGTTTATCAAGGATGCCTTTGAGTTTGGGATTTTCTGTCTCGATCATAGCTAAAGCATGATCAATAAGCTTTCCAATATCAGCCTGTTTTGCGCGTGCCCGTAGGCTTTCCCAACGCGCGGCTTCTGGAACCCAAAAGACGTTTTTTGCCGTATAATAATCGCGGTCTTCTAACGCGTGGGCGAGGGTTTCGGCATTCGCATTGGGGATATAATCCTCATCATTTGGATCAGCAAAGCAGCGGGTCAGTTCATCACGGCGTATTTGAAAGGCGTCTGAAATATACTTCAAGAAGATCAAGCCAAGGACAATGTGTTTGTATTCCGCAGCATCCATGTTGGCGCGAAGCTTGTCGGCTGATGCCCAGAGGGCCTTCTTAATATCTGCTCGCATCGAAATTTCTTGTCCTTCATTATATATTTGGGGTTAACCCTTTGCGTTTTTTGTTCAGCAGCATCTTTAAATGTTATAACCAATGATAATGAATGATCAATGCAAGTTTCAAGGGTGAAACCCCCGCTGAATCTTTGCGTAAACCTACGCCCAGCTTGCCAAGGGAGGCAGGGACATAAGGATGGCATCCACATTTCCGCCGGTGTTAAGGCCAAATCGCGTGCCACGGTCGTAGAGGAGGTTGAATTCAACATACCGAGCGCGTTTGAGCAACTGTTTTTGTTTCTCCTCTTCTGTCCAGGGTTTTTTCATGTGGCGGCGGACTAAATTGGGATAGATGGTCAAGAAAGCTTCGCCAACGTCCCGGGTGAAGGCAAAGTCCTTCTCAAAGCCCTCTAACGTATCGCCACTGGTCAGGTTATCGTAAAAAATACCGCCAATGCCGCGGGGTTCTTGACGATGCGGCAGGTAAAAGTACTCATCGCACCACGCCTTGAAACGGGGATAATACGTCGGGTCATGCGTATCGCAAGCGGTACGAAAAGCTTGATGAAAGTCAGCTGTGTCTTGTTCAAATTCAAAGGTTGGGGTCAGGTCAACCCCTCCGCCAAACCAGCATTGTGAGGTTACGATATGGCGCGTGTTCATGTGGACGGCGGGTACAAAAGGATTCAGGGGATGGATCACTAAGGAAATGCCACTGGCCCAAAAGCGAGGATCTTCCGCCGCGCCGGGGATTTCTTTGGCGAATTGTGGGGGAAACTCCCCGTAAACGGTCGATACGTTGACACCCGCTTTTTCAAAAACACGGCCTTTCATCAGCGCCATGGTCCCTCCGCCACCGTCGGGGGCTGAGGCGTCTTTCCGCTTCCAGGTTTTACGGCAGAAACGCCCAGGGGCTAGCTCATCAACTTCCTCTTCCAAACACTCAAGGGCCGCGCAAATCCGCTCTTGTAAATGAGAAAACCACGTGCTTAACTGCGTTTTTTGATTAGGTGTCGTCATCGGATATTCTTCCCCTTGCCAGGTTCAGCTGCCGTAATGCTTCCCCCGCAACCATGGCGGCGGCCAAGGAAACGTTTAGGGAACGACATCCGGGAGCCATGGGAATGAGGAGACGCTCTGGAATGCTCTGGAAAACATCTTCAGGAACACCAGAGCTTTCTTGCCCCATCATTAAGATATCTTTCTCTTGAAATGAAAAATGGGTATACGGGATGTCGGCTTTTGCATCCAGCAGAATGAGCCGGTGCGGTTCATTTGCTGCCCAGGCATGAAAGGCTTCCCAGCTCGTGTGGTGACGAACGGCAGCCCTCTCCGCATAGTCCATACCAGCCCGCCGTAAGTGGCGGTCATTCCAGACAAACCCGCAAGGATGGATGATATCAAGCTGGATGTCTAGGCAAGCACACAGGCGCATGAGGGTTCCCGTGTTCTGGGGAATCTCTGGCTGGTAAAGGGCAAGGCGCATCCTGGATGACCTATAGAACGTTATTGGCGTTAATGCCAAGCGCGCCCAAGGGGCTGACAGACCCCAGGTTCTTAAAGTCGAATTGTACAATAACGCCTGAGTTGGGGCGAATATCCCGGTCAGAAGAGCGTGTTTTAAAGGCACTGACCGTCATTCGGAAACACTCATCATGATAGAGGGCTGACACCGTATGGGAAAGGGCACCACGTTGGTGGCGCTTTAGGTTTCGCGTCTCCCCCACGGAAAAACTCCAGTGATCCAGTGGCTGGGAGCCGATGACCCAGGTAGCCTGAGAAATACCGATCCCATTGGTTGTTGAGTATTTATTCACAAAAGTATGGTTTAATTGCAAAATAATTAATTTTTTTCCAAAGGTAGCCGAGGTGTCGGAAATGCGGGGGCGTGTCTGCTGAGAATGCCACGCCATCCGGTTGAGTAATTGGATACCCTCTGTTGGGTTGACTCGAAAACGGCTGACAATATCAGAAGCCCGTTTGTCTTCTCCGGCGCCATTTGGCAAAACTTGGCGGTGATCCAGTCGAAGGCTTTGACCCAAGAAGAACTGGACAAGCCTTTGGCGAGGAAAAAACCATGTAGAGTTCGCACCATAAATGAACCGCCCGCCTGTATCGACACGATCCAGTCCCGAAAACCGTTGAGGTAAGAACAGGGATGTATCTTCCACTTGGATGTTTAAAGAGTCTTCATTGGGAATGGAGCTATTGTTCACGCGAGGCGTTCCCACAACCATGGCCGTTGGCTCTAGGACCCAATTGACGCTATTGAGGCGTTTCATTAAAGGATAGCGCCATTGCGCAGAAGCCATGGGGAACAGCCGCCCCCGGAAAGCTGAATGAAGAGCAGGTTTTGTGCGGGTGGGTTGGTAATGCTCAAGGGCATAAGTATCCCCTCGCATATTCATTTGTAGCGTCCAAATATGACCGTTCGCAGATACATAAGGCAAGCGCCACCCCCCGTTTAGGGACAACCGTTGCATATGCCGTGCATTTTGCCCCGGCGTATCAAGGCGTCGTCCAAGAGACAGGAAGTTAGCATCCAGGTTCCAGATCCCATTCCAGGGACCAGGGTCGCTTTGATAAGTGTACCAGGCATGGGGGACGATGTAGGGTGTTGTGGCCGGGTTGTCCGTTTGATAGGCTGTTGCCCGGACAACGCCATAGTTATGGTCCTTAAATTGTTCAACAGCTCCCGTACTCACCATGTTCTTTACAGGGGATTTCAGGCGAAACCCTTGGGGTAAAATGGGATAGCGGCGCAAATATGTCGTATCAGAAGCCTTATTAATATCAAAGGTAGCGACATGCTCATCATTCAAGTCAAGCCGCCCTTGCGTAAAGATATGCCAGCGGTCACTTCCGGGCAGCATAGAACCTTTGGGAATTTTCTTTAAATCATGGGTTTGCGTATAGCTTGCGCTGCCTGTTATGTCCCCATCGCGAAACCGATGGCGATATTCTCCAACCATCACAGGACCTTGTTTTGTTGTGATTATGGGGACAAGCGTAAGGTCACTATTGGGAGTGATCGCATAATAAAATGGCGTACTGACGATGACGCCTAAGTCTGAAAAGGAGCCATAAGCTGGCATTAAGAAACCTGTTTTACGCTTGACAGTTGGGTCTGGATGGCGAAAGTAAGGCATGTAAAAAACAGGGATGCCCCCCATTTCTAAACGGGCATGGTGATAAATGATCAGTTGGTCTGTCTTGCTGTGAATGACCTTATCTGCTTTGAGTTGCCAGAGGGGTTGCTTGGTTGGATCGAGCCGACAAACCTTGCAGGGACTATAGACAGCTTGACGAAAGACAACTTTTCTGCCGCTAATGTGCTTTGCTGAATTGGCCGCCAGGCGGGCATTATCTGCCATCAGCATTTTTGCTTCTTGAATAAAGCCATCTTGAAATTTGTTGGAGAATTCTGCATAGGGCGCAAAAGAAAAGGTGTATTGAGGTGTGCCTGGGTCATTTTCTTCATGTTCTGCTGCCGGGAATTGATTGCTAAGCTGCGGTAAATTTAACGGGTTTGAGGTTAAAACGCTGTTTGCCATTAAACTATTAAATATCGCGTCTTGGTGGCTTAAAAACTCATTATGCCTCGAAGTTTCTGGATTGAATGCAAATTTTCTTTTTTCTTGTTCTTTCAGGCAGACGTTCCCCATGGCCGTCATCACCCCTGTTTTTCTGTTATAGGTAATCTTCTGTGCACGTAGGATACGGCCTCCCTGGGCAATCTGAACATCCCCTGTTGCCATAACTGTTTCTGTTTCCTGGTTATAATTAATCTGGTCAGCACTTAAAAGGATAGGGGAAGGCCCCTCAGAAGATAAGGGATCAATACTCGCACAAGGAGTCGGCAATAATGCGGCGCTTAAGAGTAAGGATGAAAAAAGGTAAGAACGAAAGGGCATATTAAATAAAATTATCCGTCTTCAAGGTGTAAAAGTAGTGCAAGGCTTAAGAGGGCCATGATCAGCGTTGGCGTCCAGGCGGCTAAAAGAATGGGAACCTGGCCTCCTAATCCTAAAGCATAAACAATATCATTGAGAAAGTAGAGAGCAAATCCGCTTCCAATGCCTAAGGTGATATAAAGGACTGTTCCTCCCTGGCGAATGGGGCGGATACCAAAGGCGGCAGCAAGCAATATCATGGCCATCATCATGCCTATTTTAGCGATTTGGCCATGCCAATAGAGCCGGTAACTCACGCTTGATAGGCCAGATTTATCTAGAATATCAATAAATTTTGGCAAGGACCAAAAAGAAATGGTTTCCGGAGAGGTATTGCTGTCCTGGATTTTCTCAATGGTTAAGGGAGTTGGGACCTTCATAACAGGGTGGGTTTTAAATGCCCCTTCCTTATCTTGCCAAATGACGGCGTCCCGTAATTCCCAATATCCTTTTTGTAAAATGGCGCAAGCAGCATCAATGCGTGTTTCATAACGGCCATCAGGGAGAAAATTATGGAATGTAACTGTGGTAAATGTTTTCATTTCTGGTTGTACATGGACAGTATGGATAATACTTTGGCGGTCGGGTGTGATCTCCTTGAACCACAGTCCTGTTTCAGAAATAGCAATACGATTGCTTGTGTTGGAAAAATAAAGGGTATCAAGGTTTTCAAGGCGGTTGCTCATGGCGGCGCTTAACGGGTTGAGGATGATGAGCTGCATCACGCCCAACGCCAAAATAAAAGACATCAAGCCCCATAAAAGTTGCCATATAGACAAGCCTGAACTGCGGGCAGCGACAATTTGGTGGGTGTGGTTCAATCGGTAGAAAGTCACCATGGTGGCTGAAAGGATAATAAAGGGCATCAACATTTGGAAATGGTTGGGCAGCTTTAAAATGATCATTTCAAGAATAAGGGACAGACCAATGTTTGCCCTGCCCATAGAACGACGGATGAGTTCTGACCCCTCAAACAGGGAGATCACGGTGCCAATCACAACCGTACAAGTTCCGAGCCAAACCAGGAAAACACGGCAGAAATATAAGTTCAGGGTAGAAAATAAATAGCTCATAAGGTTTGCACTTTGCCAATCCTTTGATCAACCTGATTCTGAACGTATTGCCGCCACCAGGCAAGAATACCCTGCTTTTCCAATACAACAAGGGAAAATACCCCGATTAAGGCAATGGACAGATAAGCTAAAGGAATCGTTATACTCCAGCGCCCGCTGGCATTAATAAGGGAAACCAGGCCGATATGGATACTTGCGGCAAGACCAATGACCGCCATGATGCGCTTTTGCCGTCCCCGGCGGTTCAATTCATGGGGGAGGAGAGCGCTTAATCCAATGAGGGCGAATACTATAACCAAGAAGGGAGATAAGAGACGTTGATGCCCCTCTGAGTTAAACTGCGCTCTTGTGGTTGAAGGGAGCTTGTCTGCATCTGGGGGGTTAAGCAAGTCCAATAAAGAGCGTTCATACGGTTTGATGATGCGTTCCTGAATGTTCGTTGCCAGTTGGTCCAAATCGTAGCTCAAGGTTTGAAAATGGAAAAAACTCACTTTTCCTGTTTTTTCGTCTTTTTCTTGACGTGTTCCCTGAAACAGCATCAGTAACGACTTCTTGCCTTCCTTTTCCGTAAGGGTTCCGTGCTGGGCGACAATTGTAAAAGGGTTCCGTTTGGGCTGAGACGCGCTGGCGCCTTGTCCCATACTATGAATGAAGACGCCGTCCAGGTCCCCGTTGACAGCCCGTGTTCGGGCATAAACGGTTACGCCCCTTAAGGTATTAAACATGCCATCTTGAACAAAGTTGGAAGAAAATTCATTGCGAAGTTCATATTCCATATCCCGAAGGTGGCGGTAAGATAGAGGAACAAGGTAAATATTCATAAAAGCGACGACACAAGCCATGAAGAAGGCCATAATCAGTGCCGGGCGGGCAAGACGCCAGTTGCTCAAGCCGCACGTGCGGAAAATGCTCATCTCGTGGTCAGCGATCAGTTTATTATAGGTAAACAGGACGCTGATGAGGATGCAAATCGGTAATACAATGGCAAGCAAATCTGGAATTAAAAAACCAACAAGAGAGAAGTACCCCCCTATAGACACATTTTGGTTGACGATAATTTCGACAAAGCGTAAAGACTGTGTTAACCAGACGCCTGTGGTTAAAACGGTTGCAAGAAATGCTAAACTCGTAAAAAGATATTTAAAGATATGGCGCGTAACAAGACTCATATAAGGCTATTCCCAATAAAGTCACCGATTTCTGTATTTCTCTTGGCTTGTATGACCATGATTTTGGGAGATCTTTTTAAGAAAAGCATTAAAAAAATTCCTTGTCAGAGGACTGGTATGTGACCATCGGACATCTTATATAGTAGTCAAGAGGTTAAAAAACAATCCATAGACCTTTGATCAGGTTTACTATAAAACAAAGGTCAAAGGCAATGGCCTACAGGTTTCAAAGGTGTAAAATAAGGATGGAAGAAAGATGAAGTTGTTACGTGTATTGTTGCTTTTAACAGGCTTTAGTTTGGGGGTGGCGTCTGAGGCGGCGGTGGCGTCTACTCGGATTGTTGTTATCGTCAATAAGGACGCGATTACAGCCGCTGATGTAGAAGAACGTATCCGCCTGTTAAACTTGAGCGCTGGCAAACCTGTAACAACCCCTGTTCCTGATGACATGCGCAAACAAATTATTCAAGGAATGGTTGATGAGGCCCTGCAGCTTCAGGTTGCAAAATCAAAGAAAATCAAGGTAACCGATGCTGAAGTAGAGAAGTCGCTTGAGGGGTTAGCCAAAGATAACAAAATGTCATTGGATGTGATGGTCACAATGCTTAAATCCAATGGTATTTCCAAACAGACCATGCTGACGCGCCTGAAAGCGCAAATAGCCTGGGGACGTTACATTCGGGAAATGTATGGACCGTTGGTCTATATTAGCGACCAAGAAGTTGATACAGCCTTATCCAAAGAAAAAGAAGTCAAAATAGAGGAACCGTCCCCAGATCTCATGGATGTTACGCTATGCCAGGCTATTTTTGACGTGACGCCAGAAACCCCGGAAGAAGTCATGATGCTTCTCGGTCCTAAAATTGAAGAAACCCACCAAGCCAAGGGATGTCCTGCTTTCCTGGAGGCTGCGCGGGGTTTTGGGGCAAAAGTTGACGCAAACCGCCTGGTCAAGTTCGGGCAACTTCCTGACGGGTTAAAATCACTCGTGCAAAAAACAAAGACAGGAACCTGCATGCAACCAACAATGACGCCCGACGGGCTGGTTTTGACGATGGTTTGCTCTAAGGTGATGCCAAAATTGGCTCCTCCCATGCCTTTGACGCGGGATACGGCATCAATCGCCCTGGAACAAGAAAAACTAGGGAAGCGGGCCGCGCAAGAAATGGCTAAACTCAGGACGGCAGCTTGTATTGAGTGGAAATAGGGAACCTCTCCCCTCTTTGCGGGACGTTATTGAGCACTATGGCCTTTTAGCCAAAAAAAGCCTGGGTCAAAATTTTCTCCTCAATATGGACGTGACACGGCGGATTGCGAAAGCTGCTGGAAATTTCGATGAGGGGATGGTTCTTGAAATTGGCCCAGGCCCAGGGGGGCTAACCCGTGCTATGCTGGAGGCGGGGGCTGATGTTGTCGCTATTGAGCGTGACCATCGCTGCCTTGAAATTCTCAAGGATATTCAAGCTGCTTTTCCAGGAGACCATCAAAGTAAGTTGCAGGTTATGGAAGGGGATGCTCTCAAAATTTCGCCCCAGGCGGCCATTCCTGAAGGACGTATCAAAATTGTTGCGAATTTGCCCTATAATATTGGGACAGCCCTCTTGATCCAATGGCTATCTAACCTTGATCGCCTTACATCCTTGACATTAATGTTTCAAAAAGAAGTCGCCTTACGGCTGATGGCCAAGCCCCGTACAAAAAGTTATGGGCGCTTGTCCGTTTTAACCCAGTGGCTATGTGATGGGCAGCGGCTTTTTGATTTATCGCCCAAAGCTTTTACGCCAGCGCCAAAGGTGACTTCCAGCGTGATCCATCTGGTTCCAAAATCCCTTCATCCTGCAGAAAAAATGCTCTTTCCGACAGTATCCACGATCACGCACCATGCTTTTGGCCAGCGGCGAAAGATGCTTCGCTCGAGCCTGAAACCGTTGTTTTCTGAAGCTGAATTAACCGAGCTGGGGATAAACCCCTGCGCCCGCGCAGAAGAATTGGCTGTTGGAGATTTTATCCTTTTGGCGCGCCGTTTATCAGGTATCCACTAATGTAACCCAATAAGCATTTACGGTCCCCCATTATGGGCAATAATAATATAATGATGCTTATTTTTAAATAAGGGTTATACTCAATAACGTGTCCATGCAAAGGAAGGGTGAGAGAGTTAAAAAGCTCGTGTTACTCCGTCAATGACGTAGAGAGAAGTAACCGTGAGGAGATAAAAAAACTATCTTTTCTACGTCAGTGACGTAGGGGAAAATACGCATGCGCAGGTGAAAAAACCACTTTTATACGCCATTGGTGTATAGGCGTATCGTAAGATTATACCAAGCTCGTTTATAAAGTGAGTTTTTGGCTCTCTGCGGCGACCTTTCCGCACCTCGTCATTGCGAGGAGCGAAGCGACGCGGCAATCTCAGGGGAATGAGGACAAGGAGATTGCCACGGCCTTCGGCCTCGCAATGACGGAATGGGAGGAACTAAAAAACTCATTTTATGACTGAGGTTAAGTATATTTTAGGAAAAAATCCCAAAAATAATAAATTCACTTGGGCAAGGCTACCAATCTTGCTACAACTTTTAATTAAACTCGATCTCACGGAGAAGAAAGGGCATGAAACCAAACCTGAAGAGCAAGAAGGCTCTTAAAGACAAAGAAATTCTTGACGCTGGCCTAGATGTTACTGCCTCTTCTTTTGATCTGCCCTCCTCTTTCAATGATTTTTATCGCCGGGATGAAGCGCAGGTTGTTGCCTATCTTCTGGAACAGCTTCAACCAAATGCTGAACAATCGACGCGCATCTTACAGCAGGCCCGTGACCTTGTTGAAGGGGTAAGGTCCCAGAAGCTGGCAAACTTTAGCATTGAAAATTTCCTGCAAACTTATCAGTTGAATAGCCAGGAAGGGCTGGCTTTAATGTGC
Source organism: Alphaproteobacteria bacterium (assembly GCA_021323455.1). Classification (GTDB taxonomy): domain Bacteria; phylum Pseudomonadota; class Alphaproteobacteria; order Paracaedibacterales; family VGCI01; genus VGCI01. The sequence goes on from JAJONN010000002.1 coordinate 25,370, forward strand.
CTGGCAGAAGCGTTGTTGCGTATACCCGATAAAGGCACAAAAACACGGCTGATCCGGGACAAACTGAGTTCGATTGAGTGGGGGAAACGGTTGGCTCAAGAGGGAGTGCCCGAAAGACCTCTTTTTGCCAAACTCACCAATTTTGGGTTAGTTACCGCAGATCATTTGATGCATTGGGGTCTGGAACGTAATGGTTTTTTGGAAGTGCTGGGAGGTTTAACACGGCGGATAACTGAGCCCGTTATCCGGCAAGGCATTGCTCAAGCCATGAAAATTTTGGGTCGTCACTTTGTGATGGGAGAAACCATCAAAGACGCCTTAAAGCGGGCGAAACCTTTTGAAAAAGAAGGTTATTGTTATTCTTATGATATGTTGGGCGAGGCCGCTTGCACGAAAGAAGACGCCCATCGCTATTATCAAGCTTATGCCCAAGCCATCGACACCATTGGAAATGCGAAAAGGGAAGGGAATATTTTCACGCAACCAAGTATCTCCGTCAAGCTCTCAGCCCTTCATCCCCGTTATGAGCTGGCAAAAAGGGAGCGTATCCGGCAAGAATTGTCCCCCCTTGTTTTAGCTTTGGCCCGCCTCGCGAAAGACCAAGCTATTGGCTTCACAATTGATGCGGAAGAGTCCGAACGGTTAGACCTTTCTTTAGACGTTATTGAATTTATTTCTAGCCATGAAGACTTAAAAGACTGGAATGGGTTTGGCCTTGCGGTTCAGGCGTATCAGAAGCGGGCACCGTTGCTGATTGATCATCTGATCGGGATGGCCCAGCGCCACGGGCGGCGGCTCTGTATTCGGCTGGTGAAAGGGGCTTACTGGGATTCGGAAATCAAGCGGACCCAAGAAAAAGGCTTAAAAGGCTATCCCGTCTTTACGCGCAAAGTCTTTACAGATGTATCCTATCAAGTTTGCGCCCAAAAGATGCTGGCAACGCCAGAAGCCATTTACCCGCAGTTTGCGACCCACAATGCCCGCACGGTGGCAACAATCCTTGAACTGGCAGGCGAAAGCGCCGAATTTGAGTTTCAGCGACTTCATGGTATGGGAGAGGCCCTTTATGCTGAAGTTATGAAAAGGAAAGGCCCCCATGTTCCCTGCCGTATTTATGCGCCTGTTGGAGAATATCGGGACTTGCTGGCCTACCTGGTGAGGCGGCTGCTGGAAAACGGCGCTAATACATCTTTTGTCCATAAGATTTATGATCCTTCTGTTCCTGTTGACGCTTTGATCGCTGACCCTGTTGAAGAAGCGCGCTCAATTGAAACCATTCCTCATCCTCAAATTCCATTGCCGGCGGATTTATTCCGTCCTCAACGGCAGAATTCTCTCGGAATTGACTTGAATGACTTAGAGGAAATTCAGGCTTTCCGGGAAAAAATGGAAATAACAAAATTAGCAATGCCGCATCATTTTCCCTGGTGTTCATCACCACTTGTTTCCGGAAATGATGTGCGCTTTGGGGAGCCTGTGCAAATGGTCAATCCGGCGCATAACGGCCAAATCATAGGTCAAGCCTGGCATGCGTCAGAAGAACTTGCTGGGCAAGCGATGGATGTGGCCAGTAAGGCTTTTGAGGAATGGAGCATAACATCTGTGGAATTCCGCGCTCAAAAGCTTGAGCGCCTGGGCAGCCTCTTAGAGGGCCATCGGGAAGAGCTGATGGCGTTGTTGGTGGATGAAGGGGGGAAAACACTTCCCGATGCGTTATCAGAAGTTCGTGAAGCCATTGATTTTTGCCGATACTACGCAGCTGAAGGACGCCGTTTGATGAGTTTTCCTGTCTCTTTGCCAGGGCCAACCGGAGAAATGAACCAGTTGAGCCTTCATGGGCGGGGCGTGGTTGTTTGCATCAGCCCCTGGAACTTTCCGCTCGCTATTTTTATAGGCCAAGTTGCGGCAGCGCTCGTTGCTGGAAATTGCGTCATCGCAAAACCGGCCCATCAAACACCTTTGGTTGCTTACCGGACGGTTCAGCTCGCTCACCTAGCAGGAATTCCAAAAGATGTATTACATTATCTTCCCGGGAAGGGGAGCATTTTAGGGAACAAATTGATGCGGGATGTGCGAACAGCAGGGGTTGCCTTTACAGGATCTACCCTTGTGGCCCAGCATATTGCCAAAACCCTTTTGTCCCGGGAAAACGCCCCGATTGTTCCCTTGATTGCTGAAACAGGGGGGATGAACGCCATGATTGTGGATTCCTCCGCTTTGCCAGAGCAAGTGATCCACGATATCATTATTTCTTCTTTCCAAAGCGCAGGACAACGCTGTTCGGCCCTGCGTTTGGTCTTTGTTCAAGAAGAGATTGCCGATAACCTGTTGGCTATGCTGAAAGGAGCTATGGCAGAACTCTCTGTGGGGGATCCCAATCTGTTGTCAACGGACGTTGGGCCGATTATTGACCGTGAGGCTTGCCAGCATTTGCAAGCCTATGAGGAACATTTACAGCAAACGGCCCGTCTCATTTACCGGGTCCCGTTGAATGGGGACCATGAACACGGCAGTTTCCTGGCGCCTCAGGCTTGGGAATTAGCGACACCCGACCCCATGACGGAGGAAGTTTTTGGCCCTGTCTTGCATGTTGTCCGTTTCAAAGGTGGGGATCTGGACAAGGTTATTGACCAGGTCAATGCAACGGGCTACGGCTTAACCCTGGGGCTTCATAGCCGCATTGATGAAACCATCCAACGGGTCCGGCAAAAAGCGCGTGTCGGGAACCTATACGTTAACCGAAGCATGATCGGGGCTGTCGTTGGTGTCCAACCCTTTGGAGGCGAAGGGCTTTCGGGAACAGGCCCGAAAGCCGGTGGGCCGAATTATGTCGCACGCTTTACGGTGGAACGGACCTTTAGCCAGGATACAACCGCGTCCGGCGGGAATGCCTCCCTGTTGGCGGACCTGGAGTGATCCGCCCAGATGGTGGCATGTCACCGTCATCGCTCAATAATATCCGCGTCAATCAGCACGTTACGTAGGGCCATAAATATAGATCCATGAGGGTTTTCGGTATGTGAATGATGGTAAGTGCGTGCATAGAATCTATCGGAAAGAAAGGATTTAATAGCAAAGTATCCTTTGTTATTTCTTTCGGCTGTTTCTGCGAAAAAACCATACTCTTTTAGTTTATTAAATAAGCCGATCACTTTTCGCGTATTTTTTTCCGCTAATAAAGCTTGGATAAAGGAATGGAATTCTGCTGTTCTAAGGGTTTCTGGAAGCATGGAAACGTTTTTCTCATTTTTTTTCATAGCTACTGTGGTTTCGGACGCTTCCTCGAGGGAAGACGTACGTCGCGTCTTCTTAACCTTTACTGGTACTACAGGAGATTCAGACTGGACAATTGATGCAGCAGCTTGGCTTAATGCAACGGGCTCTATGATCGGAGAGGCAGGGGCCGCCGCAGCGTCACTGGGTCTGTTTTCGTTCTTTGCTTCCATTGATGCAGCGATATTCTGTTGGTTTAATTCTTCCCTTGCCGGGGGTAACGCCTGAGTTGATGCTGGTTGCTTGGTCTGTTCCTGTTCCTGTTCCTGTTCCTGTTCCTGTTCCTGTTCCTGTTCCTGTTCCTGTTCCTGTTCCTGTTCCTGTTCCTGTGTCTGTTCCTGTTCCTGTGTCTGTTCCCGTTTCTGTTTCTGTTTCTGTTTCTGTCTTTTTTGTCGCTTACGTTGAGACCGGACATCAGCCGCAGCAGCGGCAGCAGCACGTGTCGCCTCTTGTGCCTTAGCCATTTCCATTCTGTCTTGGTCTTGGAGATAGGTAGTTATGATGTGTTTATACTGAAGCGGTAGCGTTCTGTAGAGCTTGCTTTCGCCTTTAAATTTTTTCAACCATTCAATTGTATCTTTTTCGATTTTTCTGATTTTTTCTGATACAGCTTCATAAGCTTGTATAGCTTTTAGGACGAGAAGGCCAGATTCATTATATAAAAAACAGTCTTTCATATCATGGGGTAAAACTTGTTGAGATAATGCTCCTACTTCTTCTATAAGGGTAGCGCGAATTTTACACTCCTCGCTATGGCATTCAGATAAGGCGTCCTGAATCGTTCTTAATTGGCCTTTAGAAAATTTTTTTATATCGTTGCTGACTGGATCTCTGCTGCTTGGGGGATCTCGGTCGGTTGGAGCCAACCAGAAAAACGGGCAGGTCTTGTCGAATGTACGTACCAATTTTTGAGTTATTGATTCGTAATAGCTAAAAAGTGCCTGATTATCAACTTGGTGATATATTATACCTGGAATAAATAAAGTTTTAATATACTTATATTCTTCTAGAGTATCATATGGTTTTGTATCTTTTGCGCATATTTTTAAAGAAATTAGTTTGTAAAAACTATCTTCCCCCAAATGTTCAGGGATCTGGCGGGGGTAAAAATTGTTCATAACGTCTTTAAAGTGTCTTTCTTCGTATGATAGAAAAGACCATAAACTGTTTTTGTGCCGATCTCTTTCTTCTTGTGTATCTGCGATTATAGTGCGTTGAGCAAGTTCTTTTATTGACATGTAGGTCTCTAGCAAAGAAGAAATATAACGACAATACGAAGTTATTTTTTCCTCATTAGTGCTGTCTTCTTGGGTTATATCGTGAGGTATATCTGAAGGCGTATCATTAAAATGACGTAAAAAGCGTTCTATTTTATCTTCCATAGGAATATTGGAAGAATTAAGCCATTCAAGTAATTCTTTTCTCTGTCTAATACGGTCTTGTAAGATATTCCAGCCAATTTCGACGCTATCCTTTTCCGTTGCAGAAAATAAAGGGGATGTTTTGAGGGTAGAAACTATGGCTTCATCTGAATGTGCAAAAAGGGGAGTTTCAGAAGCATCCGCAGGATTCTTATATTCCCCTATCTCCATGGAAAAGGTTGCTGATGGTGTAAGGGTAAGAGCCAATACCAGAATTGCTGTTGTTTTTAAGTATAATTTCATTTCCTTGTAACCTTTTCTTAAAAGATTTTTTCTCATTTCTTCGCAAAAGATAATAATATATTTTGGATAAAAAATTTCTAAAATGTCAATCATCTATAGATCTAGGGAGATTGAATCCTGCTCAAAGGATCAGTTCAAAAATATACTTGATGATGTTATTAATTTCAATGGCTTTGGAGAAAAAAATAAATGAAATTTTTTATGAATTCGGTTTTTTTTGTCAATTTTCCCCTCTAATTTTCTGCAAGCTTCGGCCACACTATTTTTATGCGCGCAGTATTATGGTGTTGGCAGATACAGATCATATGGCATTGAACGAGCACCATAGAACACAACAGAAAAGAGACTTTATGGTATTGTTCTTCCTAATGGGGCATGACCTTTCAGTGAGCACCATTTGATCAAAATGCTCATCTAACAAGAGAGGTCAAAAACCTATAGGAGGGGTTCCAACAACTCGATTCTTGAACTTTTCAATAAACTCAGGTAGAAGTTCCAGGACGGAGGAGGGGAGGAGCATTTCTTTCTGGGCAGCGTATACATGGCGGTGAAAAATACCCCGGGGACCACCGGCATTGGGATCATTTTTTCCAAAAAACAGGACCAGAACAGGACAAAGGCAGGTTGAAGCGATATGCATGGGGCCGGTATCGTTACCAATAGCGAATGCAGCATGGGTTGCTAAAGTAATCATATCCATTATTTTTGTTTTTCCTGTTAAGTCGATGACTTCAGGACACAGGTCGGTAATAATGCGGTTATCTTCATCGGGACTCCCCACGATAATGGGCGTTATGCCAGCTTTAAGGAGCGCAGCGGCAACTTCTGCATATCGCTCTAGGGGCCAGCATTTCGTGTGCCGATGGGCTTGGGACGCGCCAGGCGCAAAAAGGACATACGGGAATTTTACAGGGAAAGCCTGAATATCTCCTGATAAACGGGTCAAGTCTAAAGGGGGTAGGGGGCTGATGCCCGCTCTTTCGAGAAGGCCGCGTAGCCGATCTTGATGATAGGTTGGTATCTTTGGCAAATGGTACCGATGGGATGCCCCCCGTGCTGTCCCAACCCATTCAGGGCGCTGGCCCGGGCCAGCCAAATGATAATAAAAATTGGTCCGGTCAACCATTTGAAGATCGTAAACCCGATCAAAAGATCTAGACCGTAATTCTTTCCGAAAATCCCATACTTTTTTGGGATAGGTCAATTTTGCCCGCCCATCGAACCAAATGTCATCAAAATATCCAATTTGCCTGGCCAGATTTTCGTAAGGGGGGGTGGTTAAGAGGGTGATGTGGTCAGACGCGTGATGGTTGCGGATGGCTTCAAAGGCAGAAGTTGTTGCAAACATATCCCCTAAAGCGCCTAATTTAATGATAAGGATGCGGTTCATTGTATTAATTCCTTATACAAATCTATGGTTTCTGTACACATGCGCTCCAGGGAGAAGTTGGCGCAGACATAAGCTCGCGCTGTTTCTCCCATCTTTCGGTAATCTTCTGGTGGCATTTTCATCGCATTCATCATGGCATCTGCCAGGGCCCTTGAATCACCCGGAGGAATGAGAAAGCCCGTCTTTGCAGATTGACAGAGTTCCACCGTGGCGCCGTGGTTTGTAGCGATAACAATACGTTTCATTGCGCCTGCTTCCGCCGTAACACGCCCAAAGGCTTCTTCGGCCAGAGAAGCAGAAACAATAAAGTCAGCAGCACCATAGGCAACCCTTGGCCGTAATATATGAGGAATGAGACGGATTGGTAACCCTTCAGATTGGCAGCGTACTTCGGCAGGATAGGAGGAGTTATCCTGATTTTGGCCTAAAATGACGCCCATGATATTAGGGTTGTTGAGACGGCGTATAGCATCAATAAAAACTGTTTGCCCTTTGAGGCGCGTTACACGGCCAGGCATTAAAAATAGGGTAGCTGTTGCAGGAATATTCCAGGCTTTTCTCAAGTCCAGGCGTTCTTGCTGGGAAACAAGGCGGGGATTAAATTCCTCAAGGTCGATTCCTTCGCGGATTAAGCGTACCCTTGGCAAAGATGCGGGATACTGGCGCTGGATACGCTGGGCAATAAATTCAGAAATGGCAATCACGCGGTCTCCCCGCACCATAACAGAATTATAAAAGGCCTTGGGTGGATTTGAAGACGCATAGGCCCCATGACAGGTCGTAACCAGCGGGACTTTTGTCCAATGCGCTGCCCATAAGGCGCTCCAGGCTGGCGCACGGGAACGAGCATGAATGAGTTGAATATGATGGGTACGGACCAAGCGGGCCAGGGTGAAGGCATTGAGCATCATCTGAACAGGGTTTTTAGAGGCAAGCGGTAAAGGCATATGCGTTCCGCCGCGCTGCTCGAGGTTAGGTAAAAGGGTTCCGCCTTGTGAAGCAACATAGGTGACAGCGTATCGTTGGCGCAACGCCGCCACCATATCAAGCGTGACATGTTCAACACCTCCGCTATTCAATTCTGGCAAGACTTGTAAGATTCGCAATTCAGGCATGACTTTATCCTTATTCTTGAAGGAGTATAAGATAGGAGATGAGAAGAAGTCCAGATTTGTCCTTAAGGAAAATTCTAAGTAATATTTAAGTATTTATTTTATTGAAAGTGATATTTAACAATAAAAATACATAATTAATAAAAAAATAACCTTTTTTATATAGTATTAAAAACGTAAATCAAAAAGGAGATATTAAAATGAAAAAGTCACTCGTTCTCATCACATTATTTTTTAGTGTTTTGGCTTACGCACATAAAGCGGAAGCCGGAAGCCCTTGGGATCCAAGGCCACCAAGAGAAGAGCAAAGCCATACCAATGACACGGGCAATGAACCGTCTCCTCAGCAAGCTCAAGCTGAAGAATAAGCTGAGCGGCTGATGCCTTGTAGGGGGTTACAGGGCATCAGTTTTTTTGAAGGCTGCAGACAGATTATGAAGGGCAAGGAAGGTAAAGGCTAGAAAAAAATTGCCAACCTGACCTTTCTGAAAGAAAAAATCATAGCTGGCAATTTTATTTCAACTTATTATTTCTATTCTGAATTTTTAACCCAGAATCGAAGTGCTTCTATTAACCAATCTTTACTTTGCGTGGTGTTGTTCTTTTTTCCGATGGAGTCTCTTTTGCAATGCGAATTTTCAAAACACCATTATCTAGAGATGTATTAATGGCTTTACTTGCGCTTAAGTCAAAAGGAACAGAAATAGCCCGTGTTATATTTCCTTTGGCAATTTCAGAATAAGCTAAGGTTTTTGCTTCCTGAGAATCCTTGCGAATTCCATTAATAAAAATGGTATTCCCAGATAAGGATACATCCAGGTCTTCTACATTAATACCCGGAACGTCAAAAGATAACACAAACTCATGGTTGGTCTCAGCTAATTCAGCTGCGAAAGATTGGCTTAAGGCAGGGCTCCCACCGTGCCAACCAGAAGGAACACCACTGTAATAAGGCGTAAAGGCGGCAGGGGTCTCAGGCGTGTTCTGAGAAGTATTGTTTTCCCATGATGCACTTGGATTCCAAGTCGCCGTTGGGCTCCATGGGGAACCTGGATACCAAGCTGCAGCTGAACTCCATGGGGAACCTGGGTTCCAGCCTGTTGGTTGGCTCCAGCTTGCATTCGGATTCAAGCTTTGTGGTCCCCAACCTGTTGGTTGTGCTTGAAGGGGGATGAATGTACCTGTCATTTGCTTGTCCTTTCAAAAAATAGCCAAAACGATATTAGACTTGCTGCATAAGCCTTCTTGACCCTTTTGGGACATTCTTGCCTATGCAGCAGGTCTATTTAAAATAAACTTATGTCACTGTTTGCGCTTACCATTAAGTTAGAACGCAGAACAATTCTTAATAAACGGATAACGCAATTGAGTTCCAGCCTGTTGGTTGGCTCCAGCTTGCGCCTGGGTTCCATGCTGCTGCTTGATTCCAGCCTGTACCTGGATGCCATGCTGCTGCTTGATTCCAGCTTGTGCTTGGGTTCCATGCTGCTGCTTGGTTCCAACCTGCGCCTGGGTTCCAACCTGCGCCTGGGTTCCATGCTGCTGCTTGGTTCCAACCTGCGCTTGGGTTCCATGCTGCTGCTTGGTTCCAACCTGCGCTTGGATTCCATGCTGCTGCTTGGTTCCAGCTTGTGCTTGGATTCCATGCTGCTGCTTGGTTCCAACCTGCGCCTGGGTTCCATGCTGCTGCTTGGTTCCAGCTTGTGCTTGGGTTCCATGCTGCTGCTTGGTTCCAGCTTGTGCTTGGATTCCATGCTGCTGCTTGGTTCCAACCTGCGCCTGGGTTCCAGGCTGCAATTTGGTTTGAGCCGTTGGATCCCCAACCTTTATTATGAGCATAAAATGGGACGAATGTTCCTACTTGAGTTGTCATTGTCTTTTCCTTTCCAAAAAATTTTCAAAGTTCTTTCTTGAGCTTTGACGTTAAGTAAAACAGGCCCATACGTTATGAAGCACTGTTTACCCTTACCATTCTTGATGTTAAAGGATATTTCTTAATAAATTACTAAACGGAAGAAAATATTGAGTTGTGTATTTTAAGATCTTCTTCTAGGCGGGGAAAATTGATTTCAAACGGATTTACGAGCATATTCATCAAATTATTGCAGCAATTACGCCTCAAGGTTCCCTTGAGGGTTTTGAAAAGCTAGGCGTTAGGCTGCCCTTGGGGAAGGGCTCTTTCGCGATGCAAGGATCCTCGAACCTCTGATCATGTTATTCAGGCAAAGCTTTGCTTTCCTCTGTCTTATCTTCTTCTGTTTTACGCTCTACAGGAGACCCTTTTACAGGATGGGCATCAAGATATTGAATATTATTTTTTGTGTAAGTGAGACGTTTTTCCAAGGTAGCTTCATTTTGCTCATCGCTTTTGATTTTTAAGGTGACCACCACTTTATTTGTTGGCCCCGTGATCGTTTGACCAAGATAAGCCTCTTGAAATTTGCGGGGCGCCCTTTCTTCTCTCTCAAAAAGTTCTGCAATCTCTTTAGGATAATCAAATTCTCGATAAATCTTTAACATCCCTGTTGTTGCCGTTTCGTCCATAATGTCTTGTGGGGCTTCTAGGACCAAGCTAATAATGTCGTGGATGAGGGAAACATCATCGCTATAAAAATAGGGTTGGTTCTTTTCGTGGGCAGACAAGCTATGCTCCTGCATAACTTTGCCCTGAATCATTTTTTGAAAAGAATCATTTACCCCATCATTTTTAATATTTTCAAGGAGCTTCTTGACAGTTAAAAGGACCGATTTGTCCTCTGCTTCAGCGCTTAAGGAGACTTGGCTATAAAAAATCAAGCCCATCATAATGAAAATTATGCTTATCGACCTGCTAAACGCCATGAATACCTAAACGCCTCCCTTAAAATCAGAGTAATTTGACTCCCTTAACATTTCGTAAAAAAGGACAGATAGAGCAAAAAAAAGGCGTCCTCAACGAAGAGACGCCAGGGCTGGCCATCAGGGACACGCCTCCATCCACGAGCGCAGATAAGAGGCGGTAGTTGTGCTAATCGGAGAATTACTGGTTATATTCAGCCAAACGAGGATGGTCTTTACCATAGAGTATCTTAAAGTGATTCATCCAATCTGTTAATTCTTTCCTTAATTCTAGTTTAAGATCATTAAGGCGCTTTTCCTCCACTGGATCGACTGGCGCGGCTGCGGGAGCTGGCGCTACGCCTGCGGGCGCGGCTGCCGCTTGCCCGTTCCTAAGTTGTGTTATCTTAGCTTCATTCTCCACATATTTGCCCCGTATTTTATCTATTTGTGCAAGGCTAACTTGTTCTTGGCGAGCCAGCAGGTCTGCGCTAGTTGCTGCCACTTTCTGCAACCCTTGTTCCAAAGCAAGCCTTTTTTCCTCAGTCTCAGAAAATCTTTTCTCATGTTGAGCTATAAGCTCTTTGAATTGATCGGCTTCTCTTCTGGTTGCGGCTTCTTGCGCTTGTCTCTCATTTTCCAGCTGTTTCTCTTTAGCAAGTTCCTCAGCTCTGTGTTTCGCCTCTGTCTCTGCTCTCTTTCTTGCTTCTACTTCTGAATATCGGTAACGTATTGTGTACAGATTTTTTGTATGTGGATTCTCGCTGTAGTCCCTGATAATACTTACAAGGAATTCGCTGGCTTCCACCGGTTTGTTGATAGCCTCGCAAACAACCGAGAATATTCGGCCATCCGATATATCAACCTCTTCTCCGGTCGTGCCATGCCAACAATTTTCATGCTGAATTTCTTCCAAGTCGCTTGGTTCTTGCCTCAAAAGGCTATAAACCCCGGCAGGTGCTCCCGGCCAATTCTGGCGTTGTTCTGCTGGAAATTCTGCATGCGTGACTTGCTTTGTGACTTCCGATTGGGCCAACCATTTCGAGGAGTAAAACTTCTGGGTTGTATCTCTTTTAAAAACATGTTCCCCGGTTATCGGGTGAGGAAATGTTTGGGAATGGGGCTCGAGGCAATAAGAAGAGCCATTAAGATCAAATGCTCCTTCCAAGGTTACTGTTGTTGTGTTCACCGTGCCACGTTTAGAAGAATAAGTAACTTGGGGATCGCATCCCGTGGGTTGAGCGGTATTTTCAATCGCATAAGTACCGCTGAAGTGATAGCCCCCTGGCGGAGAAGCGGAAACTAACAATTCCGCTAAAGAAGGGGCTGATTTGTCAATATCTACATTAAAATTATAAGCGATCGCGATTCGATTTGTAAAATTCGCTTGGCTCAACCAAGACGTAAATTGATCATAACTTTCAAAAGCGTCTGGTTTGGGTGGCAAGTTACAAGTTGCGGATGAAGGGGCACAATCAACTTTAACTGTTATCTCAACAGGAGCATGGTGCGTGACAGAAGAGGAAAAGTCGGTAAGAAAAAGCCGGACAGGAATGTCTTGTTGGTGCGGTTCTCCAACAAGCTTCATTTTCAAGCCCTTTAAGCACTCTAAGTCTACTCTCATTTTGAGGAGAACATTGTTACCCGTTCCCAGAACGGATTCCAGTATTGTATCACAGTCCCCTTTGATCAGTTGCATGGCTTCTGTTGAAGCTTTTCGCTTGGCTACTGGGGGTGGTAGGGGGTTGTCCTCCATGCCGTGAGTTGCTGAAGGCGCAGAAAATGCGATAACAACAAGAGCTGAGGATACAAGAAGTTTAAGGTCGTTTCTCATAAGAATTC